>JAKIUY010000060.1 GCA_021647315.1 Victivallaceae bacterium | reverse complement strand
CCTACCTCGAAGATACCTTGAGAAAGATCAATAATACTCCAAAGGAAAATTTACATACCCTGCTTCCGCATAAATGGGAAAAAACATAATAAAAAATTTCACAATTTCTGCTTAATTGACGCTTACCTATCAAACTCGGATTCGGCATAAAACGTTCGTCGTACCTCCTCACTATTTATTCCGATTCAGCTTGATATTCAGTTGCTTTCCTGGCGGAATGCTTTTCCAGATGACGAATGTTTTTGGTAGGCTATGTTTCCAATGTCATTTGGAGATGGATAATATATAGGTCCTTCTATTTTGGGAATAATTACGGTATAACCCAAATCATATATCTTATCTAATATTTTCTTAGTCGATGCAAGGTGCCAATAACCACTTTTGACAAAATCTCCAGTTCTATCTATGACTTCAGGCTTTTTCATACATTAAACGCTTTTCCCGGTATTTATACCGTTTTGCGATCTAAAAGCTATTAAAGAGCTGCGCAGTTGAGCTTAAACAGGCGCAGTAAACTAGCTAAAAGAATGTACTTGTGTATTACCTTTTAACTATTTCGGTTAAGTACGGGCAAAATATAATTATTCCGACTATCGCAGCACCTATAGCTGTAACGAGAACACCGGCAGCAGCAACATCTTTCGCTTTGCCAATTAATGGATGCTGAGCTTTGGTAATTGAATCAGCAAGGAATTCTATAGCGGTATTCGATGCTTCAGCCATCCAGACAATAATAATTGCAAAAATAATTAGCGCCCACTCAATACTGGTCAATTTAAATAAAAAGCCTGCGGAAATAACGGTAAAGGTAGCAAAGAGGTGAACCCAGGCATTGTCTGGGTCATAATAAGTGTTTTTATGCCACTAATTGCATAGGTGAAACTAACTGCTCTTTTTTTTATGCTGAAGCTTATTTTTTACCAGTAAATTATTTTCTGTTTTCGTCTCATTATTTACTCCGGATGTTCTAATAACCTCGTATGAGTACTACGAATTAGACTGGCTCCCAATGGGGCGGTAATAATAATACTCAGTACTGCAATTGCGAGAATCAATTCACCGCCTTCAATTCCCATACTTAATGGAATGGCACCGATAGCTGCCTGAACAGTGGCCTTGGGGATGTAGGAAAATACACAGAACAGTTTTTCATTTCCAGTAAGTTTTGAACCTAGCAGTGCCAGCCAGACGCCAAGGCTCCTAGCACATAAACCGCCTGCGATGATTACAATACCCCACAGTCCTGAGTCAAATGCAACCTTGATATTAACTTGTGCACCAATCAGCACAAACAGCAGGAGCTCCGCGAATACCCATAATTTGTTGAATTTTTTTGCCAAATTATGGGCTCGTTCACTGTCTAACTCCAATAGCATAAACCCCATTGCCATCACGCTTAATAGTACTGCGATGGGAAAAAAATGTTTAAAGTACTCCAGTTGATGCAGTGAAATGGCGACAACTAAAAAGATTAGCATTTTTTTTGTATCACGCATTGCGAATTTTGCAAAAAATTTAACCAGCAGATACCCCGCTAAGAGCCCAATTAATATGCCGGTGATAATACCCAACGGAACCATAATAAATTGGGTGGCAATATTTACTGTTTCGCCTATTCCAGCCGCCAGAAACACTCCGAACAGGGTGATTGCGAAGACATCATCAATGGATGCACCAGCAAGAATTAAAGTCGGGACTTCGCGTTCTTTGCCATAACCTTTGGCCTTGATGTCGAGCATTTGCGGTACCACTACAGCCGGTGATACTGCCGCAATAATAAATCCCAGCATCCCGGATGCCGCCCAATCCAGTTTAAGCAGGTAATGGGCAATTAAAGTTACCGTGCCACCTTCAACTAAACAGGGGATGCAACTCATTTTCAGTGCAGGGATGCCCACCTTATTCAGCGTTTGCCGATTTAATCCCAAGCCGGCACGGATCAGAATAATAATCAAGGCACCAGTACGCAATTCGGCAGACATTTCACTGATTAATGGTGAAATAAGATTACAGCTTGGAATTCCGTAAGGTCCGAAAATAATTCCAACTAGAATCATTCCGAGCAGTCCGGGTATTTTTATCTTCTCACAGCACCAATTTGCCAGTAGCGCGAGAATAACAATAATAGCTAAATTAAATAACACTAAACTTTTCCTGTTTTTAGGATATTACTCATAATATCCTGTCACTTTTTGGACATTTGAAACCCTTTATAAAAGCGTTTTATCGTAAAAGAAAGTCTCGAAAGACGAAGTAATTCTTTAAATTTCAGTTCCGCTTCCGCAGCAACGTCGTTGCGAAGTTTGAAGCGACACCTGTTTCAGGGTTACTAACTGAATGAAGTCGCCGCGAAAATGTTATTTTTTGTTGGAGTACAGACTTTATATCGTTTCCGTTCAGACACTAAGTAGTAATTTAACAAATATTTAACTTACTATTGAAATTTAAAGCTTGCAATCTTGTATCTGAAAAAAATGTGGTATTTTGCGACATTATGGCTATATTCGCAGAGGACAACGTAAACAATTATACTATTTTATTCTGTTCTTTTTACGGTCAGTTCTATTTTACCCATGAATTTTTCCTCTGTGAAACTCTGTGCACCCTCAGTGGTTCTCTGTGTAACAGCTTTTCCCAAGCCCCAAGTTTCCAGTTTATTCCTCAATCCATCTCCGGACGGGCTTTGCGGTTCATCAGTTCGGATATCGCTATTTTGACATTTTTATTTTCATAGAGAACCTGATATATCTGGGTCACGATTGGCGTTTCAATATCGAGCTTTGCCAGCAGTTGATGAATACTTGAAGTAGTTTTTACCCCTTCAGCGACCACCATACCCATCTCTGCCAGAATGGCATCAAGCTGCTTGCCACGGCCCAGCTCTTCACCGACATGACGGTTACGGCTGTGACCGCTGGTGCAGGTGACAATCAGGTCGCCGATACCACTGAGCCCGGAAAATGTCTCCGCTTTACCCCCGAGCGCCACGCCCAGTCGGCTCATTTCGGCAATGCCACGGGTAATCAGTGCGGCTTTCGGATTGTCTCCGAGCTCCATGCCATCAATAACCCCAGCGGCGATTGCCATGATATTTTTCAAAGCACCACCTAATTCCAGCCCGATAACATCATCGCAGGTGTAGACTCTGAAATAACTGTTCATAAATATTTCCTGGACGGTATCTGCTAAAAATGGTGTATTGGAAGCGGTTACAACCGCAGTTGGAACCTGTCTGGCAACCTCTTCTGCATGACTTGGCCCGGAAAGTATGGCGTAACGGCATTCACCCAGTACATCACGGCAGATTTCACTTATACGCATCTGGGTGTCGTTTTCGATACCTTTTGCAACATTGAGCAAGGCATGTTGTTCAGGATTGAAAACTGGTTTTAACTGTTCAAGTACCATGCGTGCGTATTGGGTAGGAGCTGCCAACAGTAATATATCAGCGTCAGCAACCGCGGTTGCCATGTCGGCCTCGAAAGTCAAGACCTCTGGCAGTTCAATGTCCGGCAGGAAGCGGCTGTTGATGCGGGTGGCGCGCAAGGTGTCGAGATAGTCCGGGAATGGTCCCCAGATGGTAACATTATGACCATTGTTACACAATACGGTTGCCAAAGCTGTTCCCCATGAACCGTCACTTAATACAGTTATTTTCATTATATTTAATCCTTAAATTATTATGTTCACCACGAAACTAGCGAATCAAAATACAAATGCAATTAAGAACAACCTCGTCTCAGGTTTTTGCAGACAAAAATCTGAGCCAATATTATTAGTTTTACTATTCGTTTGATTAGTTAGATTCGTGGTTCTTTTTTTATTTCTTAGCAAAACGGCTTTCGGTGCCATTCAGCAGACGTTTGATGTTACTTGTATGACGTATTATAGCCAGTAGACCTAAAATTGCTAGAAAAATCATGAGCGGCACGGTTGTTTTGCTCAAGCCGGCAATATTCATAATCCATGCATTAAGCGGTAGCGTAGCGGCAGCAATAATACTGGCGAGTGAGACATAACGGCTGGTTTTAAAGACGATTACCCAGAGCAGAGCTGAACAGATAAAAGCACCGGGGGCGAGTGCCAGCAGGGCGCCGCCGGTGGTTGATATGCCTTTGCCACCTTTGAATTTCAGATAGACTGGGAACATGTGGCCGATAACAGTTGCCAGGGTAGCGATAATCATGGCATAATCAATGTTGGCAATAATAATAATTTGATGTTTTACCAGTAGCATGGTGGCAAGAACTGGAATAAGACCTTTCAGTAGGTCGAGGACAAAACATATCTTGCCCGGGATGCTGCCCAGGGTGCGGGTGATATTGGTCGCGCCGATATTGCCGCTGCCATGTTCTCTAATGTCAATCCCTCTCATTTTTCCGATAATAAAGCCCCACGGGGTTGCACCGAACAGGTATGCCCCGATAAAGACAAAAATATATGTCATGTTTTCACTCCGTTTTATACCCATATAGGTAGAATTTAATTTATTAAATATTTTGGCGTTTTTTGTGGATGATTTTATACTTAATTGTTGCCGCCTGCTTACACTATCATAAAGGAGAAAGATGTCAAATAGGAAAATTTATTGCCTGCATGATTTGTAACTTTTATAGTATAGCTTTATACTAATGAATTATAGCAGTATTAGAAATTTATTACGCTGCGCTTCATCTGTCGCTGCGCTCGTGTAGGTATTTTTGACAGGATGAACAGGATTTAATAATAAGAGGTTTGGGATGGCATTAAGTTGGAATGAAATCAAACGGCGTTCAATCGACTTTTCTAACGAATGGGCTGATGAATCGCGTGAACATGCGGAAGCAAAATCATTTTGGGATGCGTTCTTTCATGTTTTTGGCATTGAACGCCGTCGAATTGCCGCGTTTGAGGCCCCGGTAAAAAAACTAGATAACAACTATGGCTTTATTGACCTTTTCTGGAAAGGCACCCTGTTGGTTGAACATAAATCACGTGGTAAGGATTTAAATAAAGCATACTCACAAGCACTTGATTATTTTGCTGGACTGAAAGACTATGAACTGCCTAAATATATTCTTGTATCAGACTTTGAACACTTCAGGCTTTATGACCTTGACGATAATAAACAATACGAATTTACTATAGATAGGCTTCATGACAATGTCCATCTATTCAGTTTTGTTGCTGGTTATACTAAGAAAAATTATAGGTCAGAAGATCCGGTAAATATCAAAGCTGCTGAATTGATGGGCAAGCTTCACGATTACCTTTATGATGCAAATTACCGGGGACATGATCTGGAAGTTTTACTCGTTAGAATACTATTTTGCCTCTTTGCCGATGATACCGGTATTTTTGAGAAAAATATATTTTGTGATTATATCGAGCAGAAAACTGCTGAAGATGGTTCAGACCTGGGAATGCACTTAGCCCATCTGTTTCAGGTGCTTGATACTCCAGTCGAACGTCGCAGTAAAAACTTAGATGAATCTCTGAATGATTTTTCCTATATCAATGGAAAACTATTTAAAGCTATGCTGCCGGTAGCAGCATTTAATCCTAAAATGCGCGATGCATTGCTTGAAGCCTGTTATTTTGAGTGGAGTAAAATATCGCCAGCGGTATTCGGTTCACTTTTTCAATCAGTGATGAATCAGAAAGAACGCCGTGAAGTCGGAGCTCATTATACTTCGGAACAGAATATTCTCAAATTAATTAAGCCGCTTTTTCTGGATGAGTTACAGCAGGAATTGGAGCAGCTTAAAAGTCTCAAACGGGGGAGCAAACAACGCCTTGAAGAGTTTCATGAAAAACTTGCAAATTTAAAATTCCTCGACCCTGCTTGTGGGTGCGGGAATTTTCTGGTTATTACCTATCGCGAACTGCGCTTGCTCGAAATTGAAATCATCAAAGTTCTCCATAAGGACGCAGTATTGGATATCGGTTATTATTGCAGAATAAATGTCGATCAGATGTATGGCATAGAGATTGAAGAATTTCCCGCGAAAATAGCTGAAGTGGCAATGTGGCTGGTTGATCACCAGATGAATATTAGGCTTTCTGAAGAGTTCGGCATGTATTATGTTAGGCTTCCGCTTAATAAGTCTGCAAATATTCATCACGGCAATGCACTTCAACTTGATTGGAATTATCTGCTACACGGTAGTTATTTCGATGTTTCTGCTGATACGGTCAATGTTGCGATGATTGCCGAACCTGGAACTCATTATGAAACCATCAATGTTTCTGCTAAAAAGCTTAACATTATCGATGAAAGCAAAATAAAAAAACAACAACAGCAGCATCAGATAAAATTTGATTATATACTGGGTAACCCACCGTTTATAGGGAAAAAAGAACAATCTTTCATCCAAAAAGAAGATATGGACAAAATATTTCTGAAGCTCAAAGGTTCTGGAGTACTTGATTATGTAACTTGTTGGTATATTAAAGCGGCTCAATATATTCAGAATACAGACATCAAAGTGGCTTTTGTTTCAACAAATTCAATTGTACAAGGTGAACAAGTCGGGGTTTTATGGAATGAACTTTTTTGCAGATATCATATTAAAATTTATTTTGCGCATAGAACATTTGCATGGAGTAATGAAGCTCGTGAGAATGCGCATGTTCATGTCGTTATTATTGGATTTGGAACTGTGGATATTTCAAATAAGCTGATATACGAATATGAAAATATTAATGGAGTCCCTCATTCAATCAGCGTTAAAAATATTAATCCATACCTGATTAACGGAGATGATTTTGTCATTTTAAAACGGAGTAAAACGCTGCAAAATGTTCCCTCTATATCTTATGGCAGTATTGCAATCGATAATGGTTATCTTATTTTGTCCGATGAAGAGAAAAACTCACTAATAGAATTAGATCCAAAGATAAATAAATTTATTCGTCCATTTACAGGTAGTCAGGAATTTATCAAAAATATTTCTCGTTGGTGTTTTTGGTTGTATGATGCTGATCCTAAAGAATTAAAAGAATTTCCCGAGATCATGAATCGAATCAAAATGGTCAAAATTTATCGCTTATCCAGCAACCGTAAAACAACGCAGCGATTAGCGGAGTTTCCGACTCTTTTTGGCGAAAACAGACAACCCACAACAAACTATCTTTTAATTCCAAAAGTTTCTTCAGAAAGGAGAACATATCTCCCCATCGGTTTTTGTGATAAATCTATAATTGCAAATGGTAGTTGCTTGGTGGTTCCGAATGCTCAATTATATCACTTAGGTATTTTAACTTCAAAGATGCATGTTTCATGGATGAAATATATTTGCGGCCGAATGAAGAGTGATTATCAGTATTCATCTGCGATTGTTTATAACAATTATCCCTGGCCAGAAAATCCGACAGAAACGCAAAAAAAACTGATTGAAGAAAAAGCACAGAAAGTTTTGGATACACGGGCATTGTATCCTGACAATTCGCTGGCCGATCTTTATAATCCTTTGACCATGCCACCGGAACTGGTCAAAGCTCACAATGAACTTGATAAAACCGTCGATAAATGTTATCGTAAAACTTTATTTAAAACAGAAATGGAACGATTAGAATTTTTGTTTGATTTATACCAAAAATATCTGAGGGATGTTTGATATGGGAAAAATAGCTAGATTAATCTACGCCGCAAGTGAGCATTCAGCTGATTTGCTATATGGTTGCGGTTTTGCCGCGCCTGATCCGTTTATCTGGTTTGAGACTGCAACGGGGGAGCGGGGAATAATTGTTTCAGCTTTGGAATATTCACGTGCCTTGACTGAGGTTCATGATGGCGTAACGGTTTATCGGCAGGATCAGTTTGTCGAAACCGGGCATCCGGATGCTGAAGCATTGATTCTCGCAATGGCAAAAAAAAATGCTATTAAGAGATTTGTGGTGCCGGAATCGTTTCCATTGGGGGTGGCGGAAAAACTGCGTCATCACAGAATTAAATTGGCAGTTATAGATGGCTGTTTTTTTCCTGAACGTGAATTTAAAGTTGATGATGAAATTGCACCTATTCGTGATGCATTGCGTTTGACCACGCTGGCAATGTATAGAGCTACGGCGATAATTGGCGAAGCAACGGTTAATGCTGATAATGAATTGATCTGGCAGGGCAGGGCATTGACTTCAGAGATTGTGCGGGCTGAAATTAATATCAGGCTGATTAAAGGGGGCGGTTTTTCTGATTCAACGATTGTTGCTGGCGGCAGTGATGGTTCTCAACCCCATAATCGCGGTGCGGGACAGCTATTTGCCGGCCAGCCGATTGTTGTTGATATTTTCCCACGTATGGCGGATAGTGGCTACTGGGGGGATATGACTCGAACCTTTGTCAAAGGCCAGGCACCGGATATTGTTAAACGGGCTTTTAATGCGGTTAGGGAGGCGCGTGATCGGGCAAAAGAACTGATTAAACCAGGTGCTATTCCAGCTGAAATACATCAGTTTGCACTTGAATGCCTGAAAAATTCAGGTTTTGCTACTGGAAAAAATGAAAAAGGTCATTATGGTTTTTTTCATGGCTTGGGTCATGGGCTCGGACTGGATATCCATGAAGCACCGCGGTTGTCGGCTGCCAATCGGATCCCGTTGAGGGGTGGTGAGGTGGTGACAGTCGAACCGGGCCTTTATTATCCTGAATGGGGTGGCGTCAGGCTTGAAGATGTGGTTGTTGTGACAGAAAATGGCTGTGAATGTTTGACTGAATGTGATACGGAACTTGAAACTTGAAACTTGAAACTTGAAACTTGAAACTTGAAACTTGAAACTTGAAACTTGAAACTTGAAACTTGAAACTTGGTGCTGGGAGCGCTGGTCGTTAGACCGGCATTTTCGTTCCCAATGGGAACGGCTTCCATTGTTAAATTTTAGACTGAAGACTACATAGATCCCATTGGACTCATAAGTCCCATTAAATATACTCGTTTAGGTTGAATTCTAAACTTTTATTCTGTTCATTTGAGCTTAATTTGCCAGATAAACTAACTAAAAACTACCCATAATGGGTATAATACGATAGGATTTCTTAAATTATGAAAATTAGAAAAATATTTTGTGCTACAGCTGGTTGGATGATCGCATTAACCGTTGTTGGAGCTGAAAACGCGCCAAGTCTGGTTAGAGTAACACCGACAGTTAAAGCCGTTGCCAAAGCAATGCCGGGCGTGGTTAACCTGAGTACCGAGAAGGTGATTGAAGCACCGGAAAGTGGCAAGTTTACTGAAGCGATGTTTACACGGCAGACCGGGTATTCGCTGGGCAGTGGCTCGATAATTGATCCATCGGGGCTGATCGTTACTAATGCTCATGTGGTTCGACGAGCGATTAAAATTAATATCACATTGAGTGATGGTAAACGTTATCGGGGGCGGATTATTGCGGAAAATGATTTGAATGATATTGCTTTGATTAAGATAATCGGTCAAGCTGACAGCCAATCGTTTAAAACCGTAAAAATGGCGCGGCCTGATGATTTGATGCTTGGCGAAACGGTTATCGTGGTGGGAAATCCTTACGGCCTCGGCAGTTCAATTACCAAAGGTGTCTTGAGTGCGACCTCCCGCAAAGTAACCTATCAGGGTAAGGTGCTGTTTAAAGATCTGATTCAGACAGATGCTCCGGTCTATCCTGGCAGTAGCGGCGGGCCATTGATTAATCTTGCTGGCGATATGATTGGCATTACAACTGCAACTTTGCGCCAAACCCAGGGTATCGCTTTTGCTATTCCCCTGGAAAGAATTGAAAATATTCTGGCTCGCTGGTTAATTCCTGAACGTTTCAATGATGTTTCATTGGGAATTATTCCGGCGGTAACAATTAAAGCTGATGGACAGCCTTTTTTCTTTTTAGCGGATGTGATTGAAGGTTCACCTGCTTGGACTGCTGGATTGCGGGCAGGTATGGAAATTAAACAGATTGATGGTGAAAAAATAGATTCATTGATTAAATTGAGCCGAAAACTGTGGAAAATAAAATTTGGTGAAGCGGTTAAAGTGGCGTGTGCTAATAACCGGAGTTATCGGATTGTCGCGGCAAAAATATCACCGGAAGATGGTTTGCATATGGCGGTGACCCGTTTGGGTTTGAAACTTTATCCATTGACAGCAAAACTGGCGAAGGCACTCCATTACCCATTCAGAGGTGGACTGGTTATCAGTGATTACTACAATAATGGTGGAGCTAAACCGGCACGCGGTGATATTCTCTATCAGCTCGGGGATGTCACCATTAACTCGCAGGATGATATTGTTTCGGCTCTAAGAAATAGCCACTATGATGATCGAATAAAAGCCGTAGTGATTTCAGTTCGCAAAAGAAATGACAAATATTACCTACTCAAGAAGAATATTTCATTCAGAGTCAGGTGAGTCTGAAAAATTTATAGCTCTGTAGGAGCGTGATAGAGTTAACATTGAACAGCCAGACGGGATATGACCTTACGACTGATGAACTTTTGTCTATTAATAGGAATGGCAATCTAGGTGATTTCTTGCTTTTTGTCCTAGAGGGAAGACATTATAACCTAATTCGTATAGTGCTTGATGGTCTAAGATATTGCGCCCATCGAAAATAAATGCCGGTTTTTTCATTGCTCTATAAAACTGCCGATAATCATAATCTTTAAACTGCTGCCATTCGGTCAGAATAACAATTGCGTGGGCATCGGTTGCAGCTTCAGCCGGATTTTCACAGTAGGATATTTCACCACTACTATCGGCAAGGTCAAGCTTGGCATTATGCAGTGCTTGTGGATCATGGATTGCTAATTGGGCATTTTCTTCTAATAACAGCTTGCAGATTGTAATTGCAGGAGATTCACGCGTATCGCCAGTGTCAGCCTTGAAGGCAAAGCCGAAAACCGCAATTTTTTTGCCGGCAATATTGTTAAACATTCTGTTGACAATATTATCAACGAAACGCCGTCCCTGATAATCATTGATCTTTACCACCTGTTCCCAGTAGGCTGCAACCTCTGGTAACCCGTAGTATTCACACAGGTAGACGAGGTTAAGAATATCTTTTTTGAAACATGAGCCACCGAAACCAATGCCAGCTTTTATAAATTTTGCTCCAATTCGTGAATCCATCCCAATTGCATCCGAAACGTCTAAAATGTTGGCATCAGTTTTTTCACATAATGCTGAGATGCTGTTTATTGATGAGACACGCTGGGCTAACATCGCATTAGCAACCAGTTTCGACAGTTCACTACTCCAGACATTTGTCGTTTTGATCTTATTGTCGGCTATCCAGTGCTGATAAATAGCGACAATACGTCGTAAGGCACGTTGCCCTGATTCATCTTCCATTGCGCCGATTAGGACTCGGTCAGGGGATTGCAGATCATCAACAGCAGTTCCTTCAGCCATGAATTCCGGATTTGAGATGATATCAAAGTTTAGCCCTTTATCATTAGCGCTGAGAATACGGTGCATTGCTTCAGCTGTCCTAACTGGTAACGTACTTTTTTCGATGACAATCTTGTCATTTTCTGAATGTTCAATGATGTCGCGGGCGGTTTGTTCCCAGTATTGTAAATTGGCCGCTTTACCAGCTCCACGACCAGAGGTCTTTGTCGGAGTGTTGACGCTGACAAAAATTATTCCGGCCTTTTTTATTCCACCCTGCACATCAGTGGAAAAGAAGAGGTTTTTATTACGATTGCGTTTTACCACCTCGTCTAAGCCAGGTTCATATATCGGCAGTTTATCAGAATTCCAAGCAGCGATGCGTTGTTCGTTTATATCAACGACAATTACTCTATATTCGGGGCAATTGTCAGCTAAAACAGCCATGGTAGGGGCCCCAACATAACCCGCACCAATACAAAGAATTGTCTTGTCCATAATTAAAACCTTTAAGTTTATACAAAATACTGAAGTGAGTATAATAAGGTCTGATATTCATACATACAAGTAGTGAGTATGAAAAATAGCAAAAATTAGACGTTGCTCGAAAAGGTTTTCGGAATACCGAAACCTTTTCACACATCGTCTGTACCTAAAAATTAAAACTTTGCGGCTGTTTTTTTTAAATGTCTTCGTTTAAAAACATACTTCTACGGAGCGGAGAAAAGCCTTTAATTGCCGCGATGCGGAAAATTCAAAAGGTTTTTCCGAGTACTGTCTAATCAGCGTTTCTGTGCTTGGACGGTGTCAATGAACGCGACCATGTTTTCAATCGGCACATCCCCTTCAACCGCATGGGCCGGAGCAAAAATATAACCGCCGTTGCGGCCCATACTCAGCAGATGTTCGGTTTCTGCTACTACTTCGTCAACAGTACCGTATGGCAGGGTTTTCTGAGTTGATAAACCGCCATGAAAGGCCAGTTTTCCTTGGTGTTGTTTCATAAGTGCATTGACATCCATCACTTCCGGCTGGAATGGATTGAAGCAGTTAAGTCCGATATTTATCAGGTCATCAAACAGTTCATCAACATCGCCGCAGGAGTGGATTGAAACATATTTGCCGGCATCTTTCACTACCTTGTAAACCCGTTTAAGTTGGGGGTAGATAAACTCGCGCCACAGTTGTGGTCCCATCTGCAGCCCACACTGCTGACCCCAGTCGTCGCCAAAATGCACACAGTCAATATCGTGTTTCAATGCCTCTTTGACCTGTGAAATATTATAATCGGTAATTGTGGTCAGCAGTTCATGGACAAAGTCAGGATGTTCAATGAAATCCATCATCAATGGTTCCATGCCACGCAACGTCCAGGCACGTTCATAAAGTGAAAATCCAATAGGAAACCCTCTGAATAGATCAGGAGAATTATTAATGGACTTTTCAATATACTGATGATCTTCCGTGGTGAATTGTGGTGGCGGTTGGTAACCTTTCATATTAGCTTCCGGCAGTATCTGTCCTTCGATGACCCCGATATCTTTGTCGACACTGCAATTCCAGATGACACCGAACCTGTCCTGATAACGTTCATTGCCGATATGCTGCTTGACGCCTGAAGCGTTTCCCAGCCAGAGGTAATGGTTGTCAAGTACCGCAGTGAGCTCTTCTACTCCGTAATGCTGTTTTAATTTTTCAGCGGCTTCTTGGGTGAAACCAATTTCCCATGGCACATAAGGTGGGGTGTTGAATTCAAAGACAGCCCTTACTATTTCACGTTTAGTCATATTCTGCTCCTGGTTAAATGTTGCTCGAAAATGAACTCCGACGGCGAATACCTTCGAGCAAGGTCTAATTGTCATTTGTTAAAATTAATAGTTGAAAATTTTATTTTTTATAATATGTTAAATATATACTTTATTAAGGATAACTGAATAGTGAAAATCGACAAAAACATTCGAAAAATACATAAAATACCATCTTTATGCCGTGAGCGTTACCTGGTATTGGATAATGAGGGGGGAGATATTTTAGTGCAAGCTGGGATCAATCATGCCGGAATCAGTGAATTAGTTGCGGGGTATCAGATATGTGATGGAGAACCTTTGCAACGTCACATGGTTATTTTTACTAATGCCGGGCATGGTTATATTGCCACAAGGCAACGTGAATACAGGGTAAGTGCCGGTGAGTTGCTTATAGTGCCAGCTGGTGATGAGGTAATATTTGGGGTTGAAGGTGCGAAATGGGATATTGTCTGGTTTTACCTCAAACCAATCGAGCGTTGGCAACAGTTGCAGGCGCGGGGGATATGGTTGTGTAAAACTGAGTTGATAGAAAAAATAAACAGGGTAAGTGAATGGGTGTTGAATGAGTTTCAGGCGCTTGAACATGGTGCTGGGGATGTCAGTCTGGCTGAAAAGTATTCTGAGTTATTACTGGCTTTAATGACAACTTCATTCGGCATGATTTCCGGTATTGCTAACAGTATATTGAATCTTCGTCTTAATGAGTTGGTTTATAAAATTCAGCAATCATTGAATAAAAAATGGTCAATTGAAGTTATGGCAGCTGAAATGAAGCTGACTCCAATTACTTTACAGAGGCTCATCAAAAAACGTTTTAATACCACCGCACGCCAACTGTTAATTGGATTTAGAATGAAACAGGCCGAACTTATGTTAAAAAACAGCGGTTACCCGCTGAAAATTATTGCGGAGCAGTTAGGCTACAGTAATGAATTTGTCTTTTCCAGTGCCTTCAGGCGTCATCATGGTATTTCTCCCGGCGCTTATAGAGGACGTTAGATTCAATAGAAAAAAATTAGTAAGTAATGATTTTAGTTGCAATTTTGGTGTTTTGCCCTAACTTTATTTAATGCCTGAACAAAAACGTCGTAACGTTATATCGTTTTCGTTCAGGCACTATTTTGGGTGGCATCTGAAGGCTGATACTGCTTCAAACTCCGCGACTGCGTTGCTACGGAAGCAGAAAAAGCAATTTATGTTGAACATTTAAAAATTTTACCCGAATGGGTATAAACTAGAGGAATAGGACAATGAATGGAAAAAAAATTATTTTGTTATTTGCTGTAATGATTACTGGCGGTTTACTGGTTAATGCGGCACACAAAGCTTCATGGCCGCGGAGTATTTTAGTCGCTGATACGATGCTGATAGTTTATCAACCAAAACTTGACGCATTTTCTGATTCAGAACTGAAAGCGCGGGTAGCAGTTGAGATTCAGCTGGATGGAGTTGAAAAAAGTCTTTTTTGTTCAGTCTGGTTTAAAGCCGCCTGTTCGGTGAATAAAGCTGAAAGAAAAGTTTATCTGGAAGGGATTACTATAGAAAAAATCGTTTTACCCGGAGTTTCTGATCAGATCAAGCAGAAAATCGGTGATATAATCAAAGCTAACTTTCTCAAGAACAGTTCTGCTATATCGCTGGATTATCTACTTGCCATGCTGGCTGAAACAACGCGTAAAAAACAAATTGCCACGAGTCTCAACAACCAACCGCCTAAAATACTGTTTTCTACAATTCCGATGGTCTTGGTGCGAGTTGACGGTTCACCTAAGCAGAGCCCAGTCAGCAGCAGCAATCTAACCAGAGTTATCAATTCCGATGCTTTAATTGTTTTTGATCCATCAGGGAAAAAATATTATTTGCAGTTTGGAAACAGCTGGTTTTCAAGTACGGAAATAGCTGGCGTATGGAACTTGGAATTGAGTGTTCCCACTGCAATTAAACAACTTGGTGTTACCGCTGAAGCAACAGAGAAAAAAGAACCAGCTTTTACCGGTAAGGTGTATGTTGCAACTGAACCTACTGCGTTATTGCAGGTCAATGATAAAGCTGAGCTCGCATTGATCCCCCAGACTGATTTACTTTATGTTAAAAATAGTGAAGATGACCTGTTTCTTGATTCTAAAACTCAGCAGATTTATGTGTTGATTGCCGGGCGCTGGTTCACTGCCAAAAGCAAAGAGGGACCATGGAGTTATATCAGTTCAAAGCAATTGCCGAAAGGGTTCAGAGACATCCCGCCTGACAGTGAAAAGGCAAGCGTGTTGAGTTCTATTACCGGAACTTCTGAAGCCAAAGCTGCGGTACTCGAAAATGATATACCGCAGACGACTAAAATAAAACGTGGCAGTGTAAAACTCAACGTTGAATACGATGGCAAACCTCAATTTGCGGCGATAAAAGGCACTGAAATGGCTTATGCGGTTAATACTGATTTCAGTGTCCTTAAAATTGACAATAAATATTACTGCTGTCATAATGCTGTCTGGTTTACTGCCGATTCAGCCAACGGACCATGGCAGGTTGCTACCGCAATTCCGGCCGCAATAAAATTATTGCCGCCGACATGCCCGCTGTTCAATGTTAAATTTGTCAAAATATATGAGTATGATAAAAGCATAGATGAAGTTACAATCGGCTATACTGCCGGCTATAATGACAGCTTTGTGGTTGCTGGCTGCATCGTTTATGGTACCGGATATAACTACCGGCCATGGATCGGTAAAAAATATTATTCCCGCCCGCTCACTTATGGGATTTCAGCTAAATATGATCCGGTTTCAGGAGGATGGAATCATCTGTTAATGGCAGATGCACCACCTGAAGTTACGCTTTACGGTAAAACCAGAGTCAGTCTTAACAGCAAATTGCCCCAGGTGATCAGGGAGCGGCAACAGGCTCGTGAAGCTAAAGCCCGGCAGCAACGTGCCGGACGTGAACTTTATGTGGCGGATGATGGGAGTGTCTATCGCAAATCACTTGATGGCTGGGAAAAGGTCAGTAATGATACGCCAGGTGAAAGTACAGCTAAAAGTGATAACAGTGCTGTTTACGCGAAGCTTAACAGACAGTTGTTGGTCGTTAAACGGGCTGCGGTGATCCGTAATACGGTTACAACCCGGGTTAACTCACGCGGGTATCGGAATTATGATAATAATCGGCGAACACGGAACTATCGCAGTTATAGACCAAGCAACACCCGCAATAGGCGTTACCGCAGTTACTACAGGCAGAAAAGTATGGATAACATTATTCCTTGATTTATACTGTTGAAGGCAAGTTCAAAACTCTCCCCAAACAGTAAAAAATCAAGCTCGTGTTGGACTTTTAAAACCACCTCTTATCGTCCGGCGTAAGTCCGTGCCCTCCGCCAGTATGCCTGTTTTGCCAAAACTGGCACTTGACGTTTTCATTGTTGTAATCCAGTAATTGTCAGCATTGCTCTGACCATATTAATGGTCAGAAAATTACCGGCGGCAAAAATATAGGAAAAACTGATAAATACCAATAGCATGATGCAGAGCACCGCCCCTTTGGCAAACTCTGAATTATGCAGTGAAATTTTCGGGTACAGCCCGGTCAATACTCCCCAGCCGTCTAATGGTGGCACCGGAACCATATTGAACATAAACAGTACGATATTCAGTATAGCTCCAATCTGGAACAGCATTTTTGCCGAATCTTTGAAATTAAAGTGCAGTGACAAGGTTATGCCGATGCAGAATAAGATGAAGAGTATCAGGTTAGTCAGTGGGCCGGCGAATGCGACCAGTGCACGGCTGTACTTATGGCGCATTCGGTTCGGATTGACCGGTACTGCACCCCAGGCAATACCGATAAAAGCCAGCATGATTAATGAAAATACTCCCATCTGTTTGAGTGGATTAAGGGTTAGGTGTCCTTTATCGGCTGCTGTTGGATCACCCTGCCACAGGGCAACTTGGGCGTGAGCATATTCATGGCAGCAGATTGAAAAAACCACCACCAGTATCCAGATAAAAAATTGTTCAGGGTTGGTTCCGAGTTTATTAATAAAAAGATTCATATTGTTGTCCGTTTTTTGTTTCACTTCGCCACGTTGTGGCGCGGTTATGTTTTTACTTCCCAGTATTGCAGGGCAGGGGTTTCGTATGGATGACTGGCACGCAGCGCTGTGATTGCCGCGTCAATAAATTTTTCCTGGCAGACCAATTCAACTTTGACTTCTTTGACATATTCAACTTTATCCAGGCTGCCGATAAATGGTCTGCTGCCGGGGCGTGGGCGGAATTGACCAGTGCCGGCGGTAGTTTGCCATGCACAGCAGTCATAGTTGCCGATTTTTCCGGCACCGGCGGCGAATATGGCCTGTTTGACCACTTCCGCATGAGTTGCCGGAACATAAAATTCCAGTTTAAACATTTTATTCATCATTTGTTTTCCGATTTGATAACGTTATCCCACAGATTCCAACGTGTTTTTTTAGGTTTAATGTTCAAGCCAAGTATCCAGTATGAATAGAGCTGGTCGATAACCTTATTGTTTTTTTGCATTCGCAGCCACTCATTCAGAAATTTATTAAATTCAAGATCACCCTTAGCAATGGCGTAGGCGATACCGAAGGTGTGAATATTGGGGCGTGGCACGACTACTCCGTATGAAGGGTAAAGAATTGCCCAGGCTGAACCTTGCTCCGCAGAAGTGAGTAGGACGTCAGCATCGACTTTAGCGGTGAAAAAGTCTTCGATCTTTTCCAGATCGATGAATTTCCCGTTCGGCATGCGTTCTTCAATAAATTTACGGTGCGCCGAGCCTTTCAGTACTGCAACTTTAACCTCTTTCATTAATGCAATATCACGCGCCTGGCGATAGTTGTCAAGCTTGTAGTCGCTGGCGACAAAGGCAAGGTTGATTTTCATATAGGGCTCGGTAAAGTTCAGTTTCTGGATGCGCGGCATGGTTTTGGTTATACCGGCCATGGCAATGTCGATGACACCTGCATTGAGCCCTTGCTTTATATCATAATAGTTGATCGGGATAAATTTAAGGGTACAGTTTATATCTTTTGCCAATTTATGAGCCATGGCAACATCAAGCCCGACCAGCTCACCTTTGGCATTGAAGTAGGCAAAGGGGCGGGCGTTGAGGTTGTAGCCCACGCGCAGTACACCGCGTGCTTTAATTGTTTCAAGTCGGTTTTTGCCTGGAGTCTTTGAAATTATTTTTTCCCAGGCTGATTTTTCAGGATATTTTTTCTCGACGATTGCTTTGACTTTGTCTTTGATTCGCATACTGGCCAATACCTCTTTTGAATCCTGGTTGTTTTTAGTCAGAGTTATCAGAGTTATTTTTGTCCCGATTAGCGCAACAGCTGTCACTGCAAACATAACTGTTATGTTGATAAGCAGCTTCTTGGGGTTGAATTTAACCATTTTAGTCAGCCAGGCGGTGGTCAGCAAGGTGAAGCATAATAGATATATTGCGGCTAGCAGGGTGGCAAATTTACCATTTATAACCCCTGAAACCAGATAGATCTCAAAGAGGTCGGATGAAATCTGAAAATGGCTCAGTAGAAACGGCATCGCTGAGTTAGTGCTGCCGAAAAAACTTAGCAAGCCGGATGAAATGAAGTCGGGATATTGCAGAATGCCGATTTTTACCCCATCGAACCAGGCGGCAAACATGACAAACAGCAATGCCAGCAATTTGCCAGCATTGGGAAAATTGTAACATATTGGAATAATAATATCGTTCATAGATTCACGTTCATCATTGTTCAGGTTATATTTTTCCAACAGTTCTTTCAGGTTATTGGAGATCATTGGCAAGAGAATAAACAGGTTTCCGGTAGTGAACGCTGTCAGCAGGGCATCTTTGGATACTGACAGTATGTCACGGTATTTGAACGGAGTAAAAGCTGATACTAATAATGGAAAAATACAGAATGTCATAACCAAACTGGCAACAATAAAGGTTATGAAGTAGACCTGGATACGTCCGAATTCTTCGATGGTCATGGTGCCTGCAGCTGAAGCGACAATCGCGAATGTCCCGATTGGAGTAAGTTTCACCATCGTATTGGTCACCTTGCCCAGGGCACCGGTTAAGATTCCGAGACTGTTAATGACCACCTGTTTGTCCTTCATGCCGATTAACGCGACCCCGACACAGATACAGAACAGGGTGACGGCTGGCACTAGGTTGTTTGCCATGGCATTGAACGGATTTGCCGGAATGTAGAGGTTGAGATAATCCATTTTTGGCGGTAATGCAACTATACTGGTGCTGAAAAAACTGGCGGCTGTCCAGTTAGGAAATGTAAGTGGTAGCAATAGCACAAAGAGTATTGAGACGCCCCAGAAGATGAAGGTCATGATTCCCCCCTTCAGTGCCAACATTTTTGCATCTTTGAAACTCAATTTACCGATTCCAAAGAGGATTGAGAGGACGACATAGGGCAGTACACACATTTGCAACAATGTGATATAAACATTACCGATAATGCTGAGGTCACGGCATCTTTCACCAAAGATGAGACCGCAGAGAATGCCGAGTATCATGGCGATAATAATCAGCGTGGCGAGTGATAATTTCGGTTTTAATTTCATTATTGTAAAAATCCTGTTGTCTATAATCTGAGTAATTCAAATATTTTTAATGTTATAGTTGGGAAAAAAGCAAGTCCGAACATAATCAGGGCATAAATTGCAGCAATGACGGAAAGTGTCCACAGCATAGCTGGACAGAACAATTTTTTACTGGGCTGTTTAAGAAAAAACTTTATCAATTCACGGCGTTTATAAACGGCTTGCGGCGGGAACTCGGGTGAATAGGTAAATAGTACTCCCATTTTGCGATTAATATTCAGCCGGAGGTTTACTGCCCAGCCGGCAGCTTCCAGAAGCAGACCTAAGTTGCGTCGGCGCAGTTTTATTATGGCAGAAATAATCAGCGGCATGGCGAGAATGGCGACAATTATGACGAGAGCCAGCAGGATTTTAAGCCACGATACTTCTTTCAAGGATTTTACCATAAAAGCGAAGCCACTGCCAACCGCCGCAATTCCAACCCCGCCACCCATGATTAACAATGGTGATATTGGCGTTTTTTTGCTTGCAGTTCCCGGTAATTGGGCTTTTTCAATGGTCGTCAGCTGTTTGTTGAGCCCGGTTTCGACATTTTTCATTTTTGATGAACTAAACTTATCAATTTTACCTTCGATAAATTCTCCGAGCTTATTGAACGGTAGAGCCAAGGCTTCTTTTATTGAAACTGGTGCCGCTATGATATCAATAATTTCTGCCCGCAGTTCTCTGTTTTCCGCAGTTAAAAAGAGGCCGGGTTTGCCGATATAGAGATTGTTGATGCTCCCGGATGTTACTGCAACGGCAACCGTTACCGGTTTGGCAGCGGTTTTCAGTTTGACATACAGAATACAGATATTTGAACGTTTGGCGATGTTTTTATGCTTCGCTATATCGGTGACCTTTATCGCAAGCTCAAAGTGGTAGCCATCCATAATTAGGCTGCCGGCTTCGATCATTGATTTTCCTGCCGGGGAGAAGAGGGCGCTGAATGAGACGAAACTGTTTATAAATTCAACTATATAACGGCTATAGAGCAGGAGTTTTTCAAGTTCCCTCAGCCGATTAAGCTTATTCATCAATTTGTCATCCAGCACAAACAGTTTCCGTAAAGTCTTGATCGCATCTTCATTTTTCAGATAACCATTCAGTTTTTCGCTGCCCAGACTTTCTACGCTGGCACCGGCTTTGCTGTTAAGATATGATTCATAAGGCGCAAATTCATTTTTTATTGCCCGCCAGGCTTCGTATGATAGCGTCGGTTTTTTATAGACAGTTTTAAAACGTTCAACAGCACTATAGTAAGCGGGGTTGATGTTCTTTAGGTTTAAATGCAGTACAGTCTGTGGCGACGGCGTTGCCAACGGCGCGGTGGCGATGGTCGTTTTGATCGCCGCCGGGTTGTTTAAATCAAGTTCAGGCAGGCTGTTGGGGGACAACTTGAAGCGTTTTTCGTGAGCCGGATCGACTTGGAGTAATTCGCAATAACCGAAATATTCATCTATTTTACTGCGTATTGCGGAAAAACTTTCATAAGCTGAAGCGGTATTTTCCCCTCGTGGCAGAATTGATGAATCTTCTTTCTGTGCTTCCCAGGCAATAAAGCCGGCCGCATCAGCCAGAAATTTATCCAGCATGCTGCTGGTAATGCCTTTGGTGCCAGCGGCGTTACTTTCGCCTCCGAGGGAGCTGATAATATCAGCCGCCAGTTCCGCTGCAGTTGTGTCAGCAATGGCATTGCTGACAATAATCCCATCACCTTTCATGGTGCCACTGCTCAGTTGTTGCTGTTTTTCCCTTACTGTCCCCAGGCTAATTTCAGCTGTACCGGGCTCACTGATATTCAGTAGTTCCACCGCACTGCTGTAAAGTTCTGCACCTCGCGGGTTATTTTGATTAATGGCGGAGATTTTTAGTTGTTCGATAAATGGACGGTCATCCGGCAGTTCTATAACGTCACAGAGCCATTTTACCTCACTGAGTAATTCACCTGATTTTATGAAACCATCTTTATCATTATCGAGATATTCAAACAGTTTCTGATCCCCATTTAATGTTGCGCAGGGAATATTTACCGCTCCCCAGCAGGCAAGGTTAAGTGTTTCCAATAAGGTTATATCCAGCATTGATTGCGGAATAAACTGGTAATTGCCGGCAAGCTTCTGTAGAATCATCTTACGCTTAGTCATAATAAATCTCCTGAAACATCAATCAAAAATTATATGGTCGCATCAGGTCGAGCATTTCGCTGACCGCTTTTTCAATCCCGACAATTACTGCTCTGGCAATAATACTGTGACCAATATTGAGTTCATGCATGTAGGGAATTTCCAGTATCCCGGCGATATTGACATAATCAATCCCGTGTCCGGCATTTACTTTTAAACCCAGTGATTCACCAAATTCAGCTCCGACAATCAATCTGTCCAGCTCTTTGCGCTGTGCGGTGCCTGAACAGTTGGCGAAAGTTCCGGTATGCAGTTCAATATATTCAGCACCTGAGTTTTTTGCCGCTTGTATCTGGGTTTTATCCGGGTCAATAAACAGGCTGACGATAATGCCATTGGCCTGGAGACGTTGGGTTGCTTCAGTAATCCATTTCAGGTTGCCTGCGACTTCCAAGCCACCTTCGGTCGTGAGCTCTTCACGTTTTTCCGGTACGAGACAGGAACTGTGAGGTTTAAGTTCGGCGGCAATCTTCAACATCTCTTCAGTTGCCGCCATTTCCATATTTAAATATTGAACGTTTGCGACCAATTCTACCATATCATGATCGTGCATGTGACGGCGGTCTTCACGCAAATGAGCAGTAATTCCCCAAGCACCGACCTGTTCGCAGAGCAAGGCTGCTTCACGTGGGTTTGGATAGGTTACACCTCTGGCTTCACGAACGGTTGCGACGTGATCGACATTGACTCCCAGTTTCAACATAATGGCACTCTCCATATAATTATTTTTAAAATATTTTTTTTGATAAAATATAAAATAAGACAGGTTAATGCATTAATCAACTCAATCACGGGATTTTATTGGATGTTCCTGTTGAAAAAGAGCATTTTCAGCAATATTTGAATATTTACCTGAGATGATTGCAAAAATCTGCCGTGGAGACTTTTGTAGTTGCCTCACCTACAGAGCTGAAAGGTCTTTAACCTCACACCGCAGGCTCACGCACCGTGGCTACGGTTTAACCATCCCTACGGGATTATGAAGCAAGGAACAGTAATGGTTTCATAATCAAAATGTTAGTGGAATTGTAACTTTAGCATTGAACAGCCCTGATTTTATCCCTTTGTTTCAGCAATTAAATGCTTGCTAAATTCGTATTGTGTGCTATATTCTGTGTTTGCTATAACTAAGATATTAGACT
Organism: Victivallaceae bacterium; assembly: GCA_021647315.1. Classification (GTDB taxonomy): domain Bacteria; phylum Verrucomicrobiota; class Lentisphaeria; order Victivallales; family Victivallaceae; genus JAKIUY01. Next base: position 6,540 of record JAKIUY010000060.1, on the reverse strand, counting down.
GTTTAATAATAACTATAAAGATTAGGAGTTACTGGTCTGGAAGTGTGAAAGAATTTACTTGAAACATTTCTAAAAAAAAAATAATGAAAGAAAATTATCATATTTTTCATATTCCTGTAATGGGTACGGGACATTCGGCTGATACAGCGATTAGAGTCGCACCGTTTGGTATTACTTCGGTGCTCTCGTTTGTTGATGATATTATGCTTGAAAAATTGCGCGGTTATTATTGTAATGAATATGATTTACCCTATACAAAAATTACGATCAAAGATAAAGATGGTCGCGCCAAACGAATCAAAGCATATCTGGAGATGATAAAAACAATTGTAGATATCAGGCTTGCCGAGATTAGACAGTTACCATTTTTCGCCAAAAATGATAAAGAGAAATATTTTGAACTGCTGCCAGGCGACTCGCCATTGCGGCAGGATTACGAACGCCTTTTGAAGATAAAATCAGGAGCCGATCGTGATGCCTTGGCTGAAAAGCTGGTCAATAAAATGAAATCTGGCTCAATAGATGTCAATATCATGGTTAAGTTGGATTGTACCAATTATCAGGCAGATGGCACACCGGAAGCAGATGAGTTTTCTGATGCTAAAGCTGCTTTGCGTGGTTACGCTGAAAGCAGTCTTGTTTCAAGTATTATCTTTTCTGCCGGGATGAATCAACCGCTGTTTACCTATCTTTCTACCTTTCGCGATTTTTATCGTGACCAATCCGGCAAAATTAAGAAAAAAATTATTCTTAAAGTCAGTGATTATCGTTCAGCTCTGATTCAGGGTAAATTCCTCGCTAAAAAAGGCCTGGAAGTTTATGAGTTCAGAATAGAATCAGGCTTGAATTGCGGTGGTCATGCTTTCCCGACAAAAGGCACCTTGATGCCATCTGTTTTACAGGAATTTAAAGAAAACCGTGCCAAGTTGGCCGCTACTTTTGAACCGCTTATAAAAAAATATTACGAAACCCATGATTTGCCATATCCCGAACATGAGAATGTTGCAGAACCTATGCTTTCTGTTCAGGGCGGAATCGGCACTGCTGGAGAAATGCAGCGGTTGATTGATGAATATGGCGTAGACCACACTGGTTGGTGCACACCGTTTCTCTTTGTGCCTGAGGCGACCTGTGTGGATGCTTCTACGATGGAATTGCTCCGGAGTTCAGACCCGGCAGACTTTTACCTGAGCGATGTTTCGCCGCTGGGCGTTCCATTTAATAATCTTCGCAATACCGGCTCTGAAAAATGGACTAGCAAACGGCGTGAAGAACAGCGTCCGGGTTCACCTTGTACTAAAGGCTTTCTGGTTTCCAATACTGAATTTACCGAACGTCCTATTTGTGTGGCATCAACTGTTTACCAGAAGAAAAAACTGGAACAAATTGATCAATCTGATATTCCTGAATCAGAAAAGGAACATCTGCGCAGTAAAGTTGTCGAAAAGACCTGTATTTGTGACCATTTGGGGAATGGCGTACTTATTGCCTTGGGAATTGTGGATGAAAAAGAGTCGCCACAATCTATTTGCCCCGGTCCGAATGCTGCTTGGTTTAAGAAATTTTATACTTTGAAGGAGATGGTTGACCATATTTATGGTCGTGGTCAAATGCTTGTTTCTCCAGAACGCCCTCATATGTTTGTCAAAGAAATTGAATTATATGTTGAACACTTTGAAAAACTTGTCGCTGGAACAGCGCATGATAAACGTGGGCTTGCAGTGATTCAGGCAACGAAAGATAATATTGAAGCAGGCATGAAGTTAACGCTTGCCTTGGCTGAAAAAGAGCCGTTCCAATCAGAGAATTTGGCTTCAATTGCGCCATCTGTTGCCGATGCGCAGAAGAAATTGGACAGACTGTTCAGTGAATTTACCAAAACAGATCAATAACTGCAATAGTGGTTGCCTGGTTTTTCTAGATTCCTTTGGTGTAAGAACCCATAAAAAACAGGTTGGTTTTTTTGCTTGATTGCGAACATCTGTTCTGTGTTATGAAAATATTTACATAGTTCTACTATGTCCCAGTACTAAATATTAGATCGAAACGCTTGGTTCTACAATTGTCGTAATTTATGTGCTGGGCCTGCCTTAATCATATGTCCGCATCCTACCCAAAACTTTTCAACCTGTTTTTGAGTGAATCCTAACTCTTTTCCGCATGGTTAAAAATAGACATCTGTCTTTTAACGTCGCCTCTTCGAGGCTATCCCACATAACCTCTTTGAGGTTAAATATCTTTTCTTTTCATTCGATGTTCAATGTTCGATGTTCAATGTTGGATGCTCGACGTTCCGGCGGAGCCGGTTATGTTCATGCGGGGGAGGGACTTATATCAGGCGTTAGAACTATCTCTATTTGCCTTCATCTTTTTGCCATTCGGACAGATGGCCTTGAATGAAATCGACAACCTGCTGGTTCTCAGCTTTGCCATTACCACTTACTGTAATTGGTTCACCAAAACGGAAATAGATTTTCTTCTTGCGGTCGATTGGGCCGATGTCCTTAAGCATGCGACCATTGCCCCAGAAGTCAGTCTTGAGCGCAATTGGGATAATCGGTATTTTTACGCGTTTAGATAATTTTGTGCCGACAGAATTAAATTCTTCCGGTGAGAAATTGGTGGTGCGAGTTGTCTGTGGGAAAAGTAACGTGGAATACCCTTCATCGATCGCTTTGCCGCCATCGCGGATAATAGTTTTATAATCATCTATAGGGTTCTCTCTTGAGACTGCAACCGTTTTGAAACCTGTGAGCAGAGTGCCGAAGACTGGAACATCAAAGAGCTGTTTTTTCATCGTGATACATAACTCTTTATATTTTAGTACCAGACATGGAATAACTATAGTTTCCAGAATACTCATGTGATTAGCGACAAAAAGAACCGGACCATTAATTTTTTGAAAATTTTTCATGCCGGCAACATCTATTATACCTCCATTATTTTCAATGAATTTGACGACATCACAACTTAGATCAAACCAATTCTGGCGCGTATACTTGTTGTCCGTTGCCATCTTTGCACCGTGCCTGACCACCTTTGAAAATTGATAATAAAAGTACGGCGCATTCCACGTTAAGAATTTTTTTGCCGCCGACATCGGTCGCTCCGGGGTAAGATAAGTATCTCCTTCAAAAAGTCCCTCTTGCTTTGAAACCGGTGGCGTCAGTGAAATTTCATCTCTACAATTCATCTATTTCCTTTAAAAATTGTTATTTACGCAATTAGTGGCGCGCCTTTTAGTATCATAAATAATAAAATATTTTATCTATAACGTATCCTATATCCCTATATCCGTTTGGTTGGGGCTTGATTAGTTTTCCAATATCCCAAATTCAAAACTGAAAAATAAAAGTTAAAACAGTATAATACTTAACGAGTATAAAATCAATATAAATTGTAGAAAAAACAGGTTAAAACCCTACATGTTATGGGTAAATTCAGAGTTTAGCGCATAATTGCGTTAAATTGGCGTATTCATGTTCGAATATTTCGTGGTCGCCGGATGCTGGACAAAAAATTATATCACCACGATAATCTATTTGAACCAGATATTTCAACCAAGGCGAAAGGACTTTTTCAACTAGACGGTTACCGGTTGCCGGTTCATAAATAAAACGTATCAGACCGATGTCAAAGCGAAGCAGACGTAAAAATGATGCCGGAGCGAATTGATGTCCAGCCAGCTCATGTGGATGAATATCCAGCGAAAATGCAATATTGCTGACTACCAGATCGCACAGGAAATTCGCCTGTTTTGTGCTGTTTTCATCAGCATGGAACGGGACTCTTACCGGCAATAGTATAGGAAATGGTGCAGGAATTATTGTTGGTGCCAAACGTTTAATAAAATGAACCAGCTGAGCTCTGCGCTGCGGGTTGTTTAAAGATTGTTCGATGCCGAAGTCAAAGGTAGTTGAAGCGATATCTGACCGGCTGATTTGAATGATATTACTAAAATGATTAATAAAGCTTTGTTTTATTTTTTCGCTGTGCTCTGTGATTGTTCTGGTTACCGGGCTTTCAACTAGACGGCGCAGGTGTATCCGCTCTGCCTGAGTGAACAGGGGACTGTTCATCGTTTGCTCATTAGCTAATATTCCGCCAGAAATTTCCACTGCCTTAAACTGTGTTACAGCTATTTCAGGATTGAAGCCTTTAAAATTTTTACAATTGATAAAACTAAAACCAAACATTATTGCCTTTACGTTGCCTCTTCGAGGCATTATGCCGGTCTGACGACCAGCGCTCCCGGCAGTACATTACCAACTCCTGCCATTTATCTTCATTAACCATTAATCATTAACTTACAGCCATCCAGCATTGCGCAGCGTATTCATGGTGACACTATCAGTACCGCTGCTTACTCCGACCATTTCAAGTTGGCGCTTGACATATTTTCCCAGCAGGTCTGCTTCAAGATTGACATTGTCGCCGGGGTGACGTGCTAATAACGCGGTATCCTCGGATGTTACCGGAATTAGGTGTATAGTAAAATAATCTTCGCCAATTTCAACCAGTGTCAATGATGTCCCGTCAATGGCGATAGAGCCTTTCTGGACCAGAAACGGTAATATCTCTGCTGGCGCGGATACCTTATAGACATAATCATTATCTTGGCAGTTAATATCAATAACTCTGCCAACTGTGTCAATGTGCCCGGTGACTAAATGCCCGCCAAGTCGGTCGCCGATAGCCAAGGCGCGTTCTAAATTAATTTTTGCTCCGACCGGTAGTTCACCCAGGTTGGTACGCTTCAGGGTTTCTGCCAGAACATGAAATTCAAGCTCACCACCGGTCAGTTTTTGCTCAAGCGTCAGGCATGCGCCGTTGACCGCAATGCTTTCGCCACGTTGTAATTCAGTAAATTTATTATCCGGCTTAACCGTTAATTTACCCGACTTGCCGGAGATTGTTCTGCCGGTGAGTTTTGCTGTTGTTTCAATTAGTCCAGTAAACATAAGTTTCTCCACTCTTTTGTCATTGTTTAATTTATGTTGCCTCTATTAATCTACGCCTCAAATTTAAGCCTGCAATCTTATATTTGAAAAAAGAGGAAAATAAAAAATGATTTTTTTTATAAAAGCTCTTGACAAATGGCTGAAGATTTGTTATAATAAAGCTATACAAACTATTTTGTAGCAACTAACTTGTCTAAACCACTTTGCAAAAAGGTTTTTATTTAATGAATTCAGTAGTACAGCAGAAAAAAGTCAAAAAACCGACCTTGAAAGATATTGCGGCACTTTCAGGATTGTCAGTGCCGACCGTTTCCCAAATTCTTAATAATAAAGCTAATAACTTTTGTGCTGAAGATAAGAAGAGAATGGTCAGAAATATTGCCCGTGAACTTAATTATCAGCCTAATTTTGGCTATCAGATTATGACTGGCAAAAGAACCAATACCGTCGGTATTATATGTTCGCAGGAACGGGTGCGACAGGATGAATATATTACAGAACTGTTGCTGAAACTGTCATCTGAATTGGAAAAAATGGGTAATGCCACTTATATGGCAACCTTGACCGCGGATCATCCGGCTGCTGATCTGAATAAAATAAATAATTTAGTCAGCCGCGGTTGTTCTGCCTTTATCTTTATTGGAAATCCGATGAATCATCAGGAGGTTGAACAGGAGTTACAACGTCATGACATTCATTATATTGGTTTCAACAGTAATCAAATGCAGCGGAATGTTGTAGTTGATTGCTCTATCGCCTACGAATCTTATATTAGAAAATTTATAAATGAAGGGCGGACTAACTTTAAAATATTTCTGATTGATAAGTTTGAACATAGTAAGAACTATAACCGTGCGCATGGGCTCTACCGGGTATTTCCGAATGAAGAAAAAGCAGTCCTGTACAAACGATATATCAGTTTACTACCCAAACCTCCACTTGAATTGCCTAATTTTGGCGAGCACCTTTTTCAGGTGGGTTATGAAGTAACTAAAAAGATTTTTGAGCAGGATAAGACACTTCAAGGTCTGGCGTTTGCGACCGATTATTATGCACTTGGTGCCGCAAAATACTTTACTGAAATCGGCGTTAAAATTGGCGAAGATGTCGCACTGTGCGGTTACAATAATACAGATGCGGTAAAGTTTGCTTCTCTACCGATTTCGACAGCCGATCATCAACAGGATAAAATCAGTGATATGTTAATTAAAAACTTAAAAAGTAATAACCCACTGAAAATAGTGATGGAGCCTAGAGTTATTTTGAAGTAATTTATTAACCAGATAAAATAGGAGAAGAGAAAAAAATCGTTTAGCTTATCGCACCGAATTTTTAATCAAATAAAATAGGGGAAGAGAATTTTTTTAGTTTATCGCATCGAATTTTTAACCAAATAAATAAGGATGAATATATTATGAAAGCCCAGATCGAAAGTCAAATACCAACCCAAACTAAGGTAGTGTCAAAAGCGGCATGAAAAAAGATGAAAGTTTTTCTGGTGTCTTTTAAATGATGTTGAGTATCATTTCGCAGTCATAATTCAAGCGGAAAATCAGCATAAACCGCTCGCAGGCTCGCT
>JAKIUY010000059.1 GCA_021647315.1 Victivallaceae bacterium | reverse complement strand
AGCTACCGTCTCAAAAATAGAGAAAAGGAGGTTGACAACGAGTTAAATCAAACGTAGATTAAAAAATGATAGGGGTGGTACATTTTGAAGTGACCGCAAGTGGTACACTTTGGGTGACCGCTGACACCCAATAAGGACTCCTTAATAGAGTATAAACATAATAATGAGCGATATGTGGCAAATCTCAGATACTTAGAAAAACTTGACTTATATCTGTTTGTTGAAGCCAGAGAAAAATATTTTACTCAGAAGTTAGATGATTCTTTTAAATTTAATTTTGTGCTTTTTTCGATTGTGACTTTTGTCATAATAATTTCAATTATTATTAATATTTACTATTATCAAAATCAAAAGAAGTTAGAGCGATTGTCTATCCAAGATAAGCTTACCTCTTTACCTAATAGAACTTACTTCGATTTTAAGTTTGATAAAGCATTTAACTCATCAAGGAAGAATGCCCAGGAATTATCTGTCATACTTTTTGATATTGATGATTTTAAATATATTAATGATAACTTTGGCCATCTGGTCGGTGATAAGGTTTTAGTTATCGTTGCAGAAATTTTTAGAGATAATTTCAGAGAGGTTGATGTTATTTCAAGATGGGGCGGAGAAGAGTTTATAGTTTTACTGACAGGGGTTAATGAAGCAGATGCCTGTTTATTAGCTGAAAGATTGAGGATTGCAGTTGCTTCAAATGCAGCTGTGATGAAATTTATAAAAAAATCTCTGACTATCAGCTTAGGGGTGGCGACAAAATATGACAACGAATCTAAAGAAGATTTTTTTGTCAGGGTTGATAAATATTTATATCAGGCTAAACATGATGGTAAAAATAGGACTGTAGCTTTCAGTAATTACTCAGAAAAAAATCACTCATGATCATGATTACACAAGATTTGTACCGAAATTATCTCGGCACCTAGCATTATTACGTAAAAATTTAAGGTTCTTCCCTGGCAAAGGATAACGGATCAATTGAGCTCAATCTTAGTATCAATATATATTTTCAGGGCTTTTTGAGCCTTGGAACTTAAGGCGGTGAATTCGAAATTAACCAGATACCTGCCTTGAGCGGGCGATACGCGCAACACCTTCGCGTATACACTATCATTAACCCCATCCAAAAACGATAGTGATATGTCAAATTTTATTTCGGAAAACAGTGGTATGTCTTCAGATATTGAGGCAAACATTCCGCCATAACTGATATCAATGATAGTGCCTTGGTTCTTTATAGGATCAATTTTTTTGCCATTTACATGATGATAAATAAATAACTGGTTAATTTCAATACGATGACTTTTACGCATTTCCCGGCGCGGAGTTATGAATTTCATTTGAGAATTTAAATTAACTGATAATAATTCATATAGAGTTATTGCTTTATGATTCCCTTTACTATACACTTCATTTTTAGTGCCTGTATCAATAAATGAGCTTGATTGCTTATAAGAGTTCTCACTAATTAAAATTTGCCCACGTAAGGTGAATGATTCAATTCTATGGGTCAAATTAACTTCATCCCCGATAACGGTATATTGACTGTATATTGCTGAGCCTAATTCCCCGGCAACAACTTTTCCTGTATTGATGCCAATGCCCATATAAAGTTCAGGTAAATCCAGATCTCTATTTTCCAGGTTTACCTCATCCATCGCAATTTGCATGCTTACTGCACATGCCAGGGCTCTTTTAAGGTCGTCTGGTTGCTTTTTATGAATGCCGAACAACGCCATGATCGAATCCCCCATAAACTTATCAATCGTTCCACCAAATTGATTGACGATAATATCTGACATCTTGTAAAAATAACGGTTGAGCATATTCATGACATCTGAGGGCGGGATGGTTTCAGACATAGCTGTAAATCCCCTTAGATCAGATAGCAGGACTGTTATCTCTTTATTTTTAAAATTGCCTTTATGAACGGGATGATTATGCATTTTTTTATATATGTATATATATTGTTTAATAAAATCTTAAGATACCGAATAAGTAAACCATATTAAAATTTGCTATGGAGATTTTCTCCTTTTAAATTTAATGTGAATAGCAATGTTCTGTTTTGTCCTCTGTTTGTGGATATTAAGGTTTGTTATATTTAATAATAATATTACTGCAGGATAAATCAAGGTGAATTTGTAATAAAATCATAATTAATTACAATTCCCGGTAATTGGTTGCTTTCTGCCTACACGAGCGTAACGATATATGTAATAATTGTCGTTTAATTAATACGATAAAATAGTATTTCTCTTGATTCCTGCCATTTATTCTGCTATAATAGAGTAAACAAAAATTACCCGAACGGGTATCACCGGGAGATTGTCATGAAGAAGAACCCTGTTTTTTATGGATTGGTGGTTGTAACTTTATTGGTAGGTTCTACACTTGAAGCAGCGTCGTTGAAGGCAACGGTTATTAAAGTTACCGGCAAGGTGGAGGCTAAGAGTAGGTCCGGCAGTTGGCGGCCGTTAAAACTCAAGGCGGAACTGTCCCGCGATTACTATATAAAAACTGGCGAAAACTCTTCAGCAACGTTGAAAATCGGTGATAAAGGGTTGATTACTATTCACGAATTGAGTTCGATGAAACTGTCAGCGCTTTCCAGTAAGAAAAAGAACTTTAAGGTTAAGATCAAGCTGTTTTTCGGTAAATTGTGGAATCGGTTTAAGAAGAATGTCGGTGGAGAGAAATCATCAATGAGTGTTGATACACCGGCCGCGGTGGCTGCGGTTCGTGGCACCAGTTTTTTTGTTGAATCAGATAAAACGAGTAAAAATTCAACGATTGGCGTGTGGGAAGGCGCGGTGGAAGTAAAAGCTTCACGGGGCGGAGCCAAAAAACTGGTTGAGAAAAATTATGAAATAATTGTGCTTTATAATAAGCCACTTCAGGATCCGGTGCGGATGCAGCAGGATAAAATCAATCGTGAACGTGAATTTCAGGAAACTATAAAAAATCTGGGTGTTGCCAATGCCTTCCCGGCGGCACGCGGTATTGCTGAAATTAATGATATGCAGGTTAATGAGGCGCGTGATACTATTCAAAAGGCTCACCTTCAGGTCAAAGGTGATAAAATAATTTACAAAGATTTTGTTAAACTTAAACAGGCGATCGCCAGACTTTATGCTGATACCAAGTATCATCCGGGAAAGGAAGTTTCCGGCCGTGCGGTTAGAAAGGGTTATGGTCGCAGTCTTGAATGTTTGATTAAAAACCAAGATCGTGCCGGTAAAAAAATAAAGAAATGGCATGGTCCATATTTGGATTCAGATTTAAAAGACCCATTCGGTAACAAATATGGTGCATATCTGCGCAAATCTCCACGGGGTAATGAATATGTGGTTATCTATTCACTTGGCCTGGATAAATCTCCTTCAAAGGATGATACTGAAACAATTTATTCGATGAACAGGTTGAAGCAAGACGCAAAGAACGAAAAGAAAAAACGTTAAACGGTACTCGAAAAGCTACTTATTATGCGTTTTGTCGGAGTTCACAGCTTCAGCGTGCAATCAATACGCTCAAAAAGAGATGCTGAAGCTGTGAACTCCGACAGGTTTTATGCATTTCGCACGTCTCTATCCGTTTATATTAAAGGAAATTTTAAATGGGATTGAAGAAAGAACTTCGTAAAGATATTGTGATGGACTCGCTTATCTGCTGCGTGGCAGGGGTGCTCCTGTTACTGCTGGCAACGCTGCGCCTTTTCAGTCCGGTTGATGACCTGATTTATGATACTTTTCTGGATTTGCGAGCTGGTGGTGAAGCTGCTGCACAAGAGAGTAATATTGTTATTGTCGCTATTGATGAGGGATCGATGACGGAAATCGGTCAGCGCTGGCCATGGAAACGGTCATTGTATGGCGGAGTAATTGATTTCCTCTCACAGTCCGGTGTCAAGGCAATTGGGATTGACCTGTTGTTTATCGAACCATCTGCCGATAAAACTCAGGATGAAGTACTGATCAGGGCGATGCGTCAGGCCGGGAATGTGGTTATTGCTGGTAAACTTGAGCGCCTGAAGCAGAATTTCAGTGAAGATCAAGTTGCTGCCAGTGGCCGTCGTTTAGTCCGGCCGCTTAATGAGTTTCGTCAGTACGCGAAAATGGGAATTGTCAATCTCGAATACAGCAGTGGATCCATTGTCAGATTGTTTTCACCTTTTTATCTCTATCAGGGTGAACGTTATCCGAGTTTTGCGCTGGCATTGTATAAACAGGCCTATGGAGATGAGCCGTCCATCCCTGGGTTCAGTCGAATTTTTATTGATTATCGTGGCGAACCGGGAACTTTTCCGACAGTGCCGATTTACAGAATTATTGCAGGAAATGTTGATAGGGCAATGTTTATGGATAAAATTGTACTGATCGGCGCGACATTCAGTGATGCTCATGACCTTTTTCATACACCACTTTCGACTTCAGACCATCCTTCCGCCGGCGTTGAAGTGCAGGCAAATATTCTTTCAACTCTGATCAGCAATGAATATATTGACATGATGTCACTGACTCCCAGATTGATTACACTTGTCATGCTGGTTGCGGTTGCCGGTTACCTGGCGATGTTCCGCTCCGCCTACTGGTTCTGGGGCGCATTTGCCATAATAATCGTTTGCAGTCTGGTGCTTTGCGCCTGGTGTTTTTATGAGTATGGTATATTCATAGAAATAAGTTATATGCTTGTCGCGCTGCCATTAACTTTTTTCATGGTCACTTTACGCATGCGTAAACCATTGGTGTTGAATACAAAAATCGGCCCCTATATTTTACATGAAGAGTTGGGCAGGGGCGGAATGGCAGTAGTATACCGGGCAACTCATCCACGAACCAAAGAAGAGGTGGCGTTGAAGCAGATGCTGGCGGAATATGTTACGAGTGAATCATCTTTGAAGCGTTTTTTACTGGAGACCGAACTGCTGCGTGAACTTGACCATCCGAATATTATTCGCATTGTTGATGCTGGTGATATAAATGGCACTCCATATTATGCGATGGAGCTGATTAAAGGGGTATCGCTGGATGATGTTCTGCATGAAAAGGGCAGGTTATCTGCCACTGAAGTAAGAATGATTGGTGGTGCGGTGGCCCGGGCTTTAGTTAAAGCTCATGAGGCGGGTGTTATTCATCGCGACCTAAAACCGAGTAATATTATGCTGACCCATACCGGCATTCCTAAGCTTACTGACTTCGGTATTGCCAAAAAAGTTGATGCCCCGAATCTTACGGTTACCGGAGCTATAATCGGCACACCCGACTTTATTCCTCCGGAATTGTGTAAAGGAAAATCTCCGACTCCATTGTCTGATATCTACAGTTTCGGTGCTACACTGTACAATTTGATTTCAGGACGACCGCCGTTCAGTGGTGAAAATTTTCATACCGTAATGAATAATGTATTACATGAAACGCCGATTGATATTCATGATTTGCGTCGTGATATTGATGAGGATCTGGCACAGTTAATCATGCAGTGTCTTAAGAAAACACCGGAAGACCGCCCTGGAAGTATGTTGGACATTGCCCGCCAGCTTGACCCGTTCTACACCGATATCGCCATGAAAACAACCATGGCTGCACCTGCCGGGAAAACTGCTGTAATCTCTGAAGACAAGACCGTAATAACTCCCGGGAACATTCTGACTGGTAGCGATGCTGAAGATAAAACGGTAATCATGAATAAAAAGCCTGCGGATAAATAATACACAAGTGCATTCTTTTAGTTGGTTTTCTGTGCGTTATCAAACTCAACTGTGCAGCTCTTTTATAGTTTTTAGATTGCAAAGCGGTATAAAAAGCCTGAATCGGTTTTGTTTATTGCAATGTCTCATTTCTATCTTAATATGTCTCAATAATCATATAGTGTATCATTTTACTAATGAGACAATTGTCTTTTGGTTGTAAATTACTTTTTACACTTAAATATGGGTTTTTAAATTATTTAGTTGCGTTTGGGGTAATTGTGTTTATAATATAATGTATCATTAATTGCGCTTTGATGAGACATGTTATTTTACTTGGTATTTTTGTTTGTTACTGTTGAATAGTCTTTATTATCAATGTGTTAGGTTTTTTGATGGTGGTTTTATAAAAGTTGGCACGGCAATAGCTATAGAATATCCATAATCGAAAAACAGGATATTCAACATGGAACGTAAATGCAACAAACATTTAAAGGAAGCTTTAGATTTAGCACGGTCTTTAATTATTCTGGCCGATGATGGTGAGCGTGACAGCGAAGATGACAGTTGTAGTCTGCTTTATGGAATTGTTCGGGACTGTGCTTACCGGATCAAGAAGGATGCAGAGTGCGAGGTTGAAAAACACCGTACTGGCGGACGTTGGCCGTAGTAGTAATTACGGATTACGGAGAATAGGGCAGGAATTAAAAAAATAAAACCTGGAGAATAACAATGGAAAAGAAACTTACAGATGGTATCAACAGTCAGATGAATTTTGAGATTTATTCAGCATATATCTATTTGGCAATGTCATCATATCTGAAAGGTATTGGGTTGAATGGTGCTGCTAACTGGATGAAAGTTCAGGCGCAGGAAGAGATGGTTCATGTTGATGATTTTTATGATTTTCTGCATGATCGTGGTGAATGCCCGGAATTGGCGGCAATTAATAAACCGCCGGTTAAATGGGATAGTCCGTTGGCTGCGTTTGAGCATGCATATAAACATGAACAGATCGTCAGTTCCCGCATCAATAATCTTGTCGATACGGCATTAGACATTAGGGATCATGCGGCAAATGCATTTTTACAGAAATATGTCAGTGAGCAGATCGAAGAAGAGGCCAGTGTGAATGATGTGGTTCAGCAACTGAAACTCGTCGAAGGCGCACCGCAGGGGTTGTTCATGGTCGATCGTGAACTTGGCCAACGGGTATTTATTCCACCAGTTAAAAAGGCGTAAACGGGGAATGGGAGAGAATATTCAATATTCAATGTCCAACGGGGAGGTGAATCGGTGAGGCGGAGTAGGGGTGAATCTTGTATTCACCCATTAATAAATATCGAATATTTTTATAAGATTATATGAATTTAGCAAGGAATAATAATGTTAAGTATAAAAGGAACAGAGACGGAAAAGAATCTGTTGAAATCTTTTGCCGGTGAATCACAGGCTCGCAACCGTTATACATTTTTTGCCTCAGCGGCGAAGAAAGAGGGCTTTAAACAGATTTCTGAAATATTTCTTGCCACCGCCGAGCAGGAGCAGGCGCATGCGAAACGGTTTTTCAGATTCCTGGAAGGTGGCTCGCTGGAGATTAATACGGCATGTCCTGCCGGATTAATTGGCACCACAGCCGATAACTTGAAAGCGGCTGCCGATGGTGAATATGAGGAGTGGAGTGAACTTTATCCTCATTTTGCTGAGGTTGCGGCAGCTGAAGGATTCAAGAATGTGGCGGCGGCTTATAAGGTTATCGCGGTTGCTGAACAGCATCACGAAGCACAGTACCGCAAGCTTTTTGATTTAGTTTCAGCTGGTAAATTTTTTGAACGTGAAGTTGAGATCGAGTGGGTCTGTGTGAAATGCGGCTATGTTCACAAAGGGAAAAAGGCACTGAAGGTTTGTCCGGCATGCCTGCATCCGCAGGGATATTTCAAGGCATTAAATATGATTTTTTAAACAGGGTAGGGATACCTTAAAGAGGAAAACAACACACAAAATAAGGAAGTGATAAAATGAGTAATAGAATGGAAGTTTATAAATGCGAAAAGGGCATGGTCATTGAAGTATTGAATGGCGAAGCATGCACAATTGAATGTTGTGGAGAAACAATGGAGTTGCTGGTAGAACAAACAGCTGATGCGACAACCGAGAAACATGTGCCGATTATCGAAGCAATCAAAGGCGGGATGATAGTTAAAGTTGGCAGTGTGCCGCATCCGATGACTGAAGAGCACTCTATTCAGTGGATTGAGGTAATTAACGGTGATTATATTAACCGTAAATACCTGAAGCCAGGCGATGCTCCGGAAGCTGTTTTCTATGTTCCGATTCAGGACGGTATGATTATCAGAGAATACTGTAATGTTCACGGTCTGTGGAAGAACGAGCAATAACAGACGTTCGTCTGGCTTATACTACTTCAAACTCCGCGACTAGCGTCGCTACGGAAGCAGAAAAAGAAAATTATACAACACGGGGCTTGGTGTCCCGTTAATAAACACAAAAAAAGGATATTTATTATGTCTACTCTAGTAACTAAAGAAGCTCCTGATTTTACGGCTCAGGCGGTAATGGCGGACAATACGATTAATGAAGAATTTACCCTTTCATCGCTGCGCGGTAAGTATGTGGTGCTGTTCTTCTATCCGCTCGATTTCACCTTTGTCTGCCCATCTGAAATCATCGCTTTTGATAAAAAACTCGCTGAATTCAAAGCACGCAACGTTGAAGTGGTCGGAGTCTCAGTTGATTCTCAGTTCAGCCATTGGGCCTGGAAGAATACTGCGCCTAAAGCCGGTGGTATAGGCAACGTTCAGTTCCCGCTGGTTGCTGATCTCACAAAGAGTATCTCCAGTGATTACGGTGTGTTGTTTGATGAAGCTGTCGCCCTGCGCGGTCTTTTCCTGATTGATAAAGGGGGTATTGTCAGACATTCTGTAATCAATGACCTGCCGCTTGGCCGTAATGTCGATGAAGCCATCAGAATGGTTGATGCGCTGCAGTTTTTTGAAGAGAACGGTGAAGTATGCCCGGCCAACTGGCACAAAGGTGATGATGGCATGACACCATCAGCTGAAGGCGTGGCCAGTTATCTTGGTTCTCATGCTTGATTTATAGAAATAATAATATAGTAGTAGATTGTATTTTCAGCTGTCGCTACGCTCGGGTAGGTATTGTTGACAGGATAGCAGGATAATAGTATAAAATAAAAAATTCTATCAATCTTGTTCATCCTGTCTGAAAAAGTCCCGGCGCAGCCGGTTATGTTCAATAAAGGTGATTTTGAATCGGGAGTTTCCGTTCAGACACTTAACAAAAGGAAAATCTAGATGAAAAAATTTGTATGTTCGGTATGTGGTTATGTGCATGAGGGTGATTCAGCTCCTGATAAATGTCCTCAGTGTGGTGCAGTGGCTGAAAAATTTAATGAGCAGGATGATAATGCGGAAATTGAATTTATTGATGGTCACACCATTGGTGTAGCCCAGGGGGTTGATGTAGAAATTTTTGAAGGTCTGAAAGCAAATTTTGAAGGCGAATGCTGCGAGGTAGGCATGTATCTTGCCATGAGCCGTCAGGCTGACCGCGAAGGATTCCCTGAAGTTGCAGAAGCTTACAAACGTATTGCTTATGAAGAAGCTGACCATGCGTCACGCTTTGCGGAACTGCTGGGCGAAGTTGTTGTGCCGTGTACTAAAACCAACCTTGAAGCTCGGGTTGCGGCCGAAGCCGGTGCTGTAAAGGGCAAAAAAGCTATTGCGACCAAAGCTAAAGAATTAGGTCTGGATGCGATTCATGACACCGTTCATGAAATGTGCAAAGATGAAGCACGTCACGGACAGGCTTTCCAGGGACTGCTTAAACGCTATTTTGCATAATTAGACATTGCTCGAAAAGGTCGTATGCCAGTAGCACTGCGTGGTTTTCAACAGGCGATCTCCGAGCGCAAAGAGCAAATATAGAATTAACCTAATCAGGTGGCACCTGAAGGCAGATGCCGCTTCAAACTCTGCTCCTGCGTCGCTACGGAAGCGGAGTGAAAAACAGAATATTCTGCCAAAAAATGACAGGATATTACAAATAAGGGTTTAAAAACTAACTAACTGTTTGTTAGTTGACTTTGTTCTCTACGAGTATCGCTCGGAGAGCGAAAACTACTTTAAAAAGAACTTTTTGAGTACAGTTTAATTAGATTTATGTGAAAAAAAGTTGAATTAGTGTTTAACTTGGATTATTCTGTTCTGATGATAATCGATGTTCTGCAAGGGTGTGGAACATCATAATAATAGGAGATAGTATAATGAAATATGTATGTGATGTTTGTGGATATGTTTATGATCCTGAACTTGGCGATCCTGATGCTGGAATCGCTCCTGGAACTGCATTCGAGGATATTCCAGACGACTGGTGTTGTCCAGAATGTGGCGTAGGTAAGGACGATTTCTCTCCTGAGTGATTGTAAGCCTAGTAAAAATATAAGCCTTAGCTGTTTAGCTAAGGCTTTTTTTATGGAATTTTATTATATATGAATTGAAATATTTATATATGGGCTTATTATATCATATAAGAATAGAAAGATATATTTTAGCTGTGGAAAAAAATAAGGTAATAAGTCTCATGGATAGTAAAGCCCCGGCATTGCAACGTGGCATTGATATTTTACGGATGATTGGTAAAAATGGTGCGTCGACATCGACTAAAATTGAAAAAGAGCTTAATATTCCCCGAGCCAGTCTGAATCGTTTTATTGATTGTCTGATTGAGAATGATTTTTTATCTACGGCCGGCGATACACGGGATTTGTCAATTGGCAATGAACTGCTTCATTTAGTGATGTCAACTTATGAGAAAAATCCGCTGATAGTGGTGATGTCACCTATTTTAAAACGGTTGGCACAACAGTGGCAGGCGGCATTTGTTTTTTATGGATACAGGGAAAATTTTACTATTGAGTGGTTGGCAAAACAGGAGCCGGATGGTGCCATTAGAACTATGGCACCAGGCTTTAGAACTCAATGTTTGAATATGAATGCTCAAGGGCAGCTTTTCTTATCATTTTTATCAGATCAGGAGATTCGGGATTATGTGGATATGGGATTGGTGAAAAAAGCTACTGAACAGAGTTTGACCAGTGCCGAAGCATTAATTGAGCGTTGTCAATATATTCGTAGACGGGGCTATGCATTTCAGCAGCGTGAAAACAATCCGGTGATGCAACAGATAGCGGTGCCGCTTAAATTTCCCGGCGACATGGCAAATTATGCAGTGGGTTGTTTTTTACCATTTGATTTTAATGAAACAGATAAATTAGCCGAACAGATGTTGTTGGAATGCAGCCGGATTTCCGGTAGTGAATGATGGGAATTGATGATTTATAAATAGAATATGACTATTTTGTAATTTTAAAACAGGAGCAGTAAAATGAGCAGTAAACCCAATATTATTTTTATTATGTGTGACCAGATGCGGGCCGATTGCATGGGTTGTGATGGTAATGATACTATTCATACTCCTAATCTTGATTCGCTGGTGCGACGCGGGACTCGTTTCAACCATGCCTATACTGAAGTGCCTTCATGCCTGCCGGCTCGCGCTATTTTGTGGTCGGGGCAGAATCAATGGCATGCCGGTCTGCTGGGCATGGGCTGGGGGCAGGGGCCGACACCGAATGATTATCCGCACACTTTGGCCGGGGAACTGACGGCGGACGGTTATCAGACGCGAATGATCGGCAAAGGGCATTTTTCCCCGCAGCGTACTTTAATGGGATTCGAAAAAACAGAATTAGATGAATCAGGCCGCACTTTGGTCAATGGTTTTAAAGATGCCTATCGTGAATGGTTTGATGAACAGACCCCGGACTATGTTTCTCCCGATGATCATGGGGTAAACTGGAATGCCTGGCAGGCGCGTCCGTGGCATATTGAAGAGTATCTGCATCCAACCGCTTGGACTATGCAGCACTCGATAGATTTTCTCAAGTCACGCGAAAAGGAGAAACCGTTTTTCCTTAATATTTCTTTCGCCCGTCCACATTCACCTTATGTCCCACCGCAATCATACTGGGATATGTATATTGATAAGAAGTTACCGGAACCGTCAGTCGGTGATTGGGCAGTGATGCATGATGACCCCGCGACTGCCGCTGATGTTAATGCCTGGCGTGGAAAAATGAATGCGGAGCAAATTCACCGCGCCCGCGCCGGTTATTACGGTGAAATATCATTTATCGACGCTCAGATTGGACGGTTGGTCAATTGGATGGAACGATTTGACCGTGACACATTTAATAATACCTGGTTTGTTTTTACTGCCGATCATGGAGATATGCAGGGGGATCATAATCTGTGGCGCAAAACTTATGCTTATGAAGGCAGTACCAGAATTCCATTCCTGGTTATTCCACCATTAGGTAGTGGTAAGCAGGTTAACGCTATCGCCGCAGAGCCGGTTGGCTTGCAGGATATTATGCCGACGGTGCTTGATATGGCTGGAGTTGGTATTCCTGCAACAGTCGATGGTTCCAGTGTATTGCCATTGATGCAGAATAGCGAATCGCATGAGTGGCGCGAGTATATGCATGGCGAACATTGCAGCTGTTACGCTAGAGAACAGGAGATGCAGTATGTAACAGATGGTAAACGTAAATTTGTCTGGCTGCCGCGGATCGGAGTTGAACAATTCTTCAATCTTGAAACTGACCCCGGTGAATGTGTTAACCTGATTGATGCTGAAGATTATCAGGCTGAGATTGAACAGTGGCGGAATAACCTGGTTGTCGAACTGGAAAAGCGTGATTGTGGCTGGGTGAAAGATGGTAAACTGTTCTGCCCTATAGAAGAACCGATGGTTTCACCATATTTGAATACTCGACGCACTGTTTAACATAATTAATAACAGGTAAACTCTAGGGCTGTTCAATGCTAAATAAATTTTAGGTGTAATTGTAAGAAAAATCCCGTAGGGATGAGGTAAAAGTAGCCACAGGTGATAACCCGTGGTTAATATAAAAAATAATTATAACTCCGCAGGAGTGAATCAGATAGAAAGGGTTGAGTCGCACCTGCGGAGCTGAAATATATTTATTTCTCACTACGGGGGGCAATGTTGGAGCCCAGTACCTAAAGGTGGAAATATAAACAAAATCACTCTCGAGTAGAAACGATGGAAAATAGAATACCAGACTTGGATAAAAAAATTATTTATGAAGATAATGACCTGTTGATTGTTGATAAACCATTTGATATTCCTACGAGTGGCAAAACCTTAGCTGATGATGATAGTGTGCAATTTTGGTTACAGCAACGCCATGGGAGCATGATCTGGGCAGTACACCAGCTGGATGCTGATACTACCGGGCTTAATATTTTTGTTAAAAAACGTCATCTGGTTCAACTTTATAAGGGATATCTAAGTCAACCTGATTCAGTTAAGTATTATTTAGCGATTGTCCATGGTAAACCTAAATGGCATGAGCTGGATGAATATTCTAAAATTGGCTATATTGATAGTCAAAGCCTTGGCGTTTGCGATCACGGTAAAACAGCCCATAGCCATTTTGAAGTAATTGATTATACCGATGATTTCAGTTTGATGAAGGTCAGGATCTTTTCCGGCCGCACCCATCAGATTCGCATTCATCTCAGTCACCTGGGCCATCCTTTAGTCGGCGAAGAGTGGTATTGTAACCCGCCATGTAAATTACATCGGCGTCAGGCACTTCATGCCTGGCAAATATTATTGAATTCAAATCCCCCACAGCACTTCATTGCTCCGCCATCGGATGATTTCACCGAACTTGCAGGTCGATTAGAGGTAACGCAAGTGCTCCGTAATCTTTAGCAACGCTAGATAAATTAACTTTTCGCCTCATACTTAACCACAATTAGCTATGCGTTGGTGGCAACGCATGTTACAGTATGTTGTATCAACCAGACGAACGTCTGCTTCCGTAGCGACGTTAGTCGCGTAGTTTGAAGCAGTATCAACCAGACGAACGTCTGCTTCCGTAGCGACGTTAGTCGCGTAGTTTGAAGCAGTATCAACCAGACGAACGTCTGCTTCCGTAGCGACGTTAGTCGCATAGTTTGAAGCAGTATAAACCAGACGAACGTCTGTTAGAATTCTTCGCAGACACGGGATGCCATCTCGGCCCATTCCCAGATGCGTTGCGGATGGTCTCGGAGCGTACTGATATCTTTGGCAATGATTTCTACATTACAGCCCCGGGTTACTTTAAGATCATGGCGTAATATTTTCTCTGCTGCTTTCAGATTCCAACCGTCTTCGCAGAAGATTGCAGGGTTCGGTTTGTAGGAGATAACATAATTGCGTTCGACCTGTTCAGCCATTTTCCCCAGGTCACACCATGGACTGCAGGATATTTTGCGCAGATTGGGAATAGATTTAATAATGTCAAATTTATTATGCAGCGGTTCACAGCATCCGTAATAGTTCATGCCGAAGTGCTCGAGCCATTTGCATTCATATTGCAATGAAAATTTTTCATGCATTTCAGGTGATACCTCTGAGAATATCTGGGCGTTACCGCAACCCCATTGGTCGATGGTTCTAACGTGTTCAGGATTAAAGTTTTCTTCAGGCAGTTGATCTGTATAGCCCAATCCCCCGGAACCGACGGAGAAGTTTGTATCGCAGCGTGATAATAGATTCAGCTCTTTAAGCTGTTCAAGCTGGTGCAACCATGCATCCAATAGACGTTGTAGAGCGGCATGAACCATTTCTGGTTTCAGAATCAGATCCAGCATGGCGGTTTCAACTCCGTACCAACGAATTAGACTGTCCCAGAGCGTAAACCACTGCATCCCGACTCCGTATGGTGTAACTTCAAGAATGCCTGAAAAAATATCTTCCAGTATTTGTTGGCGTTCCGCGGTTGCCTGATGATCGTAGGTGATTTGTGGAAACTTAATTTTCTCAACATCCGCTAGTTTGTTGAATTGCGGTTCGAACTCCTGAGAATAGATACTATCTTCAGTTATTTTCATCTGCCCCAGTTGCTCAATACCAAAGCCGCTGTTATGAATAACTTTGCGACAGTAAACCAGCGGTTCGACAATTATATCGCCGGGTAGATATCGCCATTGATAAAGCTGCCGGCGCAGTTCATTTTCAATGGTACGTAAAAAAGGATCTTTGCATTGCAGGGTCAATTCATTTTCAATTTCCATTTGACTCCATGGCAACTGAGAAATCCATATCATCGGTCGCACCGGCTGAAGATCGTTAAGCCGGATCCAAAGTCCCGCTTTTTTCTGTTGAGCAGACTCCGCTGCAATTACTGCTGTCGCTTCGCCAAGTTGTCTGAGGATGTTTTTGTCATGAACTGAAATATCCATCGTTATTTCCTTGATTTATACATTTTTTTGTTTATCGTTTAATGTAATAATAACATGATTAATATATGATTGTAATGGATTTTTATAAAAATAGATGTATAATTATTCAATATGGAATTTTTGTCTCAACAATTGAATCTGCGGATTACTCAAGCTGCTCAATCTAATTTAGACCGTAATTGGTACAGTGACGGAGGCTATGATCAATTTTGCCGAATTTATCATGTTACAGCTGGAAAAGGCATTATCAAATGCAGTAATCGTGAGATGCTGCTTGAACCGGGATTCTTTTATCTTATTCCGTCACATCGTCATCTTAGCTATTCATGCCGGAACCACATCGCGATTAATTGGCTTCATATTGAATTGACAATCAGTTCAGGAATAGAATTGTTTACTGTCATTGATTCGGGTATTATTCGTATGAGGTGTCCTGAACTACAGCCGGTCGATGAATTTCAGCGGCTTACTGTTGAGTTTCCTTATAAAGCGATGGCGGATATGGTACGGGGGCAAGGGATGGTTATGCAACTGCTGGCAAGTTTTTTTGTGGAGGGCAGGATCGTTATGCCGCAAACCGTGCTGGTAGATGTAACCCGCTTTGATGCGGTGATGAAAATGATCAGCAATAGTCCTGAACGAGCGTGGCGAGTGGAAGAATTGGCTGCTGTGACTGGACTTGGCAGAGTGCGGTTTTCGACCGAGTTTAAGCGAATCTTCGGCATGCCACCGGTTAGGTTTGTTATGCTTAAGCGCATTGAACGTGCTAGGCATTTACTGCTATATACTGATTTGACAATTGAAGCTATAGGCAATGAACTTGGATTTCACGATGGCTTTCATTTTTCAAAAACTTTTAAACGAATTATCGGATTGACCCCGAAACAGCTACGTTTGACAGGTAATGTCGCCATTCCGTAAAAATATATTTTTAGTATCTTCGGGATAAATATATGCTCATTCCTTGAATATTCCAGCAATGTGGATATTTTTATAATAATGAAACATGTTAGAAGTTTACCTGTTACGGGTATTATCGCCCGGTATGGGTATTATCGCCCGGTATGGGTATAATTTTAAGGAGTATATAAAATGTCTTTTTTAGGTGATAAATATTTAATTAGTACGGAAATTGGTTTTGCTATTTTTGAAAAAATTAAAGATCTGCCGATTATTGATCCGCATAATCATGCTGATGTCAAAGAGATAGCCGACAATCAGAACTATTCAGATGTCTGGCAGCTGTTTGCCGCGACTGACCATTATGTCTGGGAAATGATGCGTAAACGAGGTGTGCCGGAAGATTATATTACTGGTGAACGAACCCCGAAAGAGAAATGGCTGAAACTTGCTTCGGTATTTCCGGAGTTTGCCGGTAATCCGGTTTATGAGTGGGTTCATCTGGATCTGCGGCGCTATTTGAATATTCGCATTACTCTTGGTCCTGATACCGGACTTGATATCTGGCGGAAGGCAAATAAATCACTTGCTGAAGCCAGTCGCCGTCCGCGGCAGTTATTGGATAAAATCGGGGTCGAGGTGATGTGTTCAACTGATGACCCGATTGACATGCTTGAAGAACACGAAGCGATTAACAAAGATGCCGGTCGGAAACTTATCAGACCTACCTGGCGTCCGGATAAAGCGATGAAGATAGCCAACCCCGGTTGGCGTAAATATATGAAACAGGTGGCGAAAAGATTTAAATCTGAATTGAATGATATTGATGAATTGATTGCGGCTATGCAGGATTCACATGATTATTTTGCTGGTTGCGGCTGTGTTGCCAGTGATCACGGCGTTGAAGTTCCGCTCAGCGGTGACGCTGATAAAAAGGCGGCAGATGCTGCGTTTAAGAAGGCGATGGATGGCAAAAAACTTAACCCAGCTGAAATTGAAGATTTTATGAGTTATTTTTTGGGTGAAGTTGCAGAAATGAACGCTGAAAAGAATTGGGTCTGTCAGATTCATATGGGAGCGGTACGTGACATTCGCGATCGCCTTTTCAATACTATTGGTCCTGATTCAGGTGGTGACGTTGCCAGCCCAAACCTTGAATATCTTGACCCACTGAAAAAGTTTCTTAACCGTTTTGATGAC
Source organism: Victivallaceae bacterium (assembly GCA_021647315.1). Taxonomy (GTDB): domain Bacteria; phylum Verrucomicrobiota; class Lentisphaeria; order Victivallales; family Victivallaceae; genus JAKIUY01. The sequence goes on along the minus strand of JAKIUY010000059.1, from coordinate 12,544 downwards.
CGGCTGAAGGTCATTCTCTATTGCCTTGACGCGAGTCACCAACATCTGTTGGCAACGGTAGCTAGAGCATTTGGTAATAAAGTGAGTCTTGGCTCTGCGTGGTGGCTGAATGATACGCCAATCGGCATGCGGCGTCAACTTGAATATATCGGTTCTGTTGACTTGCTCTACAATTTTGCGGGCATGGTTTCCGATTCCAGAAAACTGCTCTCCTACGGTTCGAGATTTGAAATGTTCCGTAGGGTACTTTCAGATGTTCTTGGAGATATGGTCACAAGGGGGCAGATGCCTTATCAGGTCGCCGAAAAACTTGCCGTCAGAGTTAGTTACGAAAGTCCGAAAGAACTGTTCGGATTCTAATCCCTCTGGGAACGCCGAGCCCCAGCTCGGTGATTTATTCTGCATATAATGTTTCCTGCTAACCCAACTTCCGCACTCAAAAAAAAAGTAAAAAAAATGATTTTTTTTTATTAATCATTCATAATGATCTGGTATGCAGGCAGTTATGCCGAATAATATCAAAAAAGCCAAAATTTCATCAAATTCCTCATAAGTCATAACTCTTTGCTTATCAACATCAGGGCTTTTGAAAGTCGTTTTATAGTGCCTGCTAATTATTTTTATTCAGGTTAAATTATTATTCATTGATGCTATCTTATTAAAAAAATTCAAATTCAAGGATTTACAAATGTTCATACGGGAAAAGAAGACTAAAACCACCGCGGTGCTGCAATTAGTGGAAAGCAAACGGCAGAGCAACGGCAAAGTCAAGCAGAAGATCATTATTGCCCTGGGCAGTGCACCGATTCCTGATGAATACCGGCGTGAGATTGCAGTTGAGGTCAAAAACAGAATGATGGGCTATCAGCGACTTGTTGCACTGGAGTATAATATAAGCAGATGGGTTGATTATATTTTGAAAAAAATAGCAGAAGGCGGTAATCTTCCACCAGTAACCTGTCGGGAAATAGAAAAAGACGGTAAGACTTTAGCTTTGGTGTTTTTATATTAGTGCATTAGTGGCTAACTTTTTTGTTTTTATTATGACGTTTTTTATGTCATGTTACCTAATAACTATTTTAGTGGAAATATGGCTGAATTATGCTAAGTTTAAGATAAGAACTAAACTAAATTTGGGAGAGTCAAAGGTGAGCGAAACAAAAAAAATAGCAATTTTTCAAAAAAAAGAGATCCGAAAAACGAATGCGTGGTATTGCAATTCGTGAAGAGCTTACCGATGAATGGAAAAACAGAGGAGCTAAGGAACAGATCGAATATTCAATTCTAACAGCGGGAATAAGTAAAGCAACTTTTGGTATGACGCCAAGTGAATACAAGGAATTGAAAAATTTGAAAAGAGAAAACTTAAGAGATCACATGACAGATATTGAACTTATTTTTTTCTATGCTTGGCGAAAGGGGCACAACCGAAATAACTCAAACAGATAATTCTCAAGGGTTCAAAAAACTAAAACAAGATGCATTTGATGGTGGCACGATTGCAGGTGATACCAAAAAAGCATTGGGAAAAAAGACTGGGAAAAGTATAAGCACAAATGAAAATTACCTTGAAATACCAGAAAAAAAGCAAAGGTTAAACTAAATAACGTAAAATAGAATGAGATATGAGGACGGTTATTGCCGACCAGCTTTAGGTCTGGTATATTTTTGAGTGTAAAAAAAGAAGAGTATTAATTTATGAAAATACTTTGCTTATCTGATTTACATCGTGTCATTGCTGATGTGCTGGCGCTGAAAGAGCAGCAGCGGTGGCTTGGTGCGTTGCTGGCAGAACTGGAGCCAGATGTCGTACTGATTACCGGCGATGTCTTTGAAAGTAACCCTGGGATTAATCCCTATGAGGATCTACATAAGCTGTTCAATGGGATTACGGTAATCTGTACGCTGGGCAATCATGAGTTTGTCTATACTGCGGTGGACAGGGTGTTGAAAAACTACCGTAAGCAATATCAGCCGGGAAAGTGGAATGTCCATTATTTGGATATTATTGGCCATTATGATATTGGGTTGGTTAGATTTTTTGGTAATGTGCTGTGGTATGATGGTTCTTTGGCTACTGTTCCGAATCAGGTGTTAACTGACTTTGCCGAAGGCAGGTGGCTTGACCGGACAATTGTTAACTTCGACCCGGTCGCTGAATGTGAAAAATGTGTTGAACAAATTATGCTGAATCAACCTGAAGTTGGACAGATAGGGCTTTTGGCTACACATTGTGTCCCCGCACGGGAAGTTAATGGTCATTATCAAACGGGCGTTCAACAGCCATTCGATGCCTTCAGTGGAGTTTCATGGTTACTGGACAAGGTGCAGTGTGATTATGCCATCAGTGGGCATACCCACAAAAGGATTATTGGTAAAGAGATTAATGGTATTAAGTGTATAAACAGCGGTAATGATTACTATTCGCCGTTTCAGCATTATCTGCTGGAGATATAAATTAAGTAGCCGAGCTGGGGCTCGGGGTTCCCGGCGGGGGGGGGGAATTGAGCTGTTTTTTTATATGTGAGATTGCAAGCTTAAATTTTGGATAGTAAGTTAATATGCTGGAGATTTGATGCTCTAAAACAGGAAAAACTTAGTATGCGTTATTTAAAACTTGGAACTGCCGGAATGCGCGGCGTGGTCGGTAACGGTATTGATCCGTTACGAGTGATTGACTATGCCGCCGCTTTCGGGACGTTTGTTGACGGCGGTACGGTCGTCGTCGGTCGCGATTCGCGGGAATCAAGTTTGATGATCTACCATGCGGTCGTGGCAGCTTTGATTAATTGCGGCTGTCGAGTTATTGATGCCGGAATTATTCCGGCACCAGTGTTGCATTTTATGACTGAAGAACTGAATGCCGATGGTGCATTGTTGATTGGAGCCGGTCACCAGGGGGCAGGCTGGAACGCAGTTATTCCGCTGAACTGTAACGGTTCATATATGAATAGTGCGATGTTACAGGAATTGCTGGATGTTTATCACAGCCGCCAGTATCGTCAGGCAGCCTGGAATGAACTTGGACAAGCTGTGTTGCCGGAGATCAAGCCGGTGGAACAGTATCTTGAACTGATCGCTGCCAATATCGATATTGAACTTATCCGGCAAAAAAATTATCGGGTCATTACTGATTTTTGTAACGGTTCAGGGGCGTTTATGGCTGAACAGTTCAGTTCCTTGCTGGGGATCAAAATGATTCCGATAAATAATCTTGATTCAGGTGTATTGCCGCACAGCCCGGAACCCCGCCCGCGCAGCGCGGCTCAGGTGCAGTCGATTATGGCACCTTTAACCGCTGATGTCGGTTTTGTTTTTAACAGTGATATGAGTCGTTGTTCGGTCGTTACTGATAGCGGTGAAACATTGTCTGAAGAGTATACTTTTCCATTGGTGGCTGATTATATGCTGGAGCGAGAAGTTGATAACAGACGGATTGTTTCTAATATCTGTACGACTAGAACGCTGGATAAAATTGTTCAGCGCCATGGCGGGACACTCTGCAAAACCAGAGTTGGTCAGGCTTTGCTGATTGATAAGATGCTGGAAGTTGATGCTTTGCTGGCTGGCGACGGCAGTGGCAGTACCGCATTCCGTAAAGGGGTTAACGGTTTTGACAGTTTTATGCAGATGGCGGTGATTCTGGAAGCCATGGCACGGAAAAATATGAGCTCGACTGAATTGGCGGCAAACCTGCCACGTTATCATGCGGTAAAACTGACCTTGCCGTGCCGTTCTGAACGGGCCTATAAATTGTTGAAAAATTTACGGAATTATTTTCCTGATGCCAAGGTTACTGAGATTGATGGGGTCAGTTTTGAATGGGATAATGGTTGGATCAGCTTGCGGGCAGCAACTACTGAACCGGTTATCAGAATGATTTCTGAATGGACAACACATGATGAGGCATTGGACCGGGCGATGCGGATGCGCGGTTTACTGGAGAGGTTGGAGTAGGTTTGATGAATTACGAATTATGAATTATGAATTGAGAATTAGCGAAGCTGTAGAGGCTGGCGGAACGCCAGAGCGTAGCGTCAATTATGAATTGACATTATTTTGAATAATGAAAAATGAAGGTAGAAAAAACGTTAGCCACGAATGCACGAATAAAAAACAGAACTTTCAGCTGCTAATGCGCAAATTTATAAATTAGTGCATTAGTGGCTAAAATATAATTTCTATCAGGTCAAGATAAAATGATTAACTACAAGCAAAATTTGAAAATTGGGGTTAGCGGGGTGCGTGGCATCGTGGGTGAATCTTTTTCGCCGACTTTGATTGCGGCATTTGCTGCTTCATTTGGTCGTTATGTCGGGGCAGGGCGGGTTATTGTCGGTCGCGATACCCGTTCGAGCGGAGCAATGATTGAACATGCCGTGGTTGCCGGGCTGATTGCTGTCGGTTGTCAACCGGTACTGGTTGGGATTATGCCGACACCGACCATTCAGATTGCGGTGGTTGAACATAATGCCTGCGGGGGAATCGCGATAACTGCCAGCCATAATCCTGAACAATGGAATGCCTTGAAATTTATCGGTGGGTCAGGTTTTTTCCTGAATAATGTTGAAGCAGCTGAACTGCTTGATATCTATAATCAGGCGGATGTTGAGTTTGCCCCTGAAGAGGATTACCGTGGAATTCGCCGATTGACAGATGCCTTTGAAACTCATAAGAATAAGATATTCGCACAGGTAAATGTTGAGGCAATAAAAAAATGTCACTTCAGAGTTGCGGTTGACTGTTGTAACGGGGTTGGAGCTTTGTTGTCACGTGATTTTCTGGAACAACTTGGCTGTACGGTTTTTACGGTCCACGATGCGCTTGACCGGGGCTTTGAACGTCCACCGGAACCATTGCAGGAGAATTTAAGCAAACTTGCTGCTATAGTTAAACAGCATGAATGTGTGCTTGGGTTTGCCCAGGATCCGGATGGTGATCGTTTGGCAATGGTTGACAGTTGCGGGCAGGCGATAGGCGAACAATACACATTGTTGTTGGCTGTAGATCATATTCTGGCCGAAATGCCGGGTGATGTCGTGGTTAATATTCAGACAACCAAGGCGGTTGAGGATATTGCAACCAGTTATGGCTGTGAGGTGCATTACGCTAAAGTCGGTGAGATAAATGTGACAGAAAAGCTTCTGGAACAGGGGGCTGAGATTGGGGGCGAAGGTAATTGCGGCGGGGTAATTTGGTCCAGGGTGCATCCGTGTCGCGACAGTTATGTGACGATGACGCTGATGCTTGAAATGATGGCTGAAAGCGGGCAGAGTTTTGATGAAATTGTAGCCTCGATGCCGCGTTATGTTATTCGTTCACTGAAGTTTCCCTGCAACCCGGCGCAGGCGGTTAATATTGTTAATTTCCTGAATGAAAAATATTCGCGTGAACGTATTTGCCGGTTGGATGGTATTAGAATTGACTTCCGGGATTACTGGGTTTTGGTGCGGCAATCCAATACTGAACCGGTTATGCGTTTGACTATTGAGGCTGTAAGTGTATCTTTAGTAGAGCATGTTGTAAGTGAATTTTCTGCTTTAATAATGGATTTAACTAAGGAGTAGTTATGGGACAGAAGCCGTTGATTTATTTTTTTGACATGGATCATACCCTGATAGACAATGATTGTGATATGTCATGGAAACAGTTTCTGGTGAATGAAGGGTTGGCACCGGCTGATTCGATGGAGATTGCTGATGATTTCTACGAAGATTATGTGCTGGGAGAACTGGATTCAAAGGCGTTTATGCAGTTTCAGAATGCTGAATTTATCGGCAAATCTCTGCCTGATATGTATGAAATATCCAAACGTCATTTCGAGGTGATGGTTAAAAATAAAATTTATCCGACCGCATTTGAAATGGTTCGGCAACTGGTGGTTAGCGGAGCGAATGCAACCTTGCTGACCGCGACTAATACGGTTATAGCGGCTCCATTGGCTAAATATCTCGGTATTGATCTGCTCGGTACCGACTTGGTATTGCATGACGGACTGTTTACCGGTGAGATCTTTGAACCATACTGCGCTGGCGAAGGTAAGGTGTCTATCGCTGCCGAATATTGCCGTGAAAACAGTTGTTCGCTGGAAGATGTCGCCTATTTTGGTGATAGTATAAATGATAAATTTTTGTTGTCTGAAGTAGGTTTTCCTTATGTTGTTAATCCAGGCAGTGACCTGACCAGACTTGCCAAAGGTAATAACTGGAATATTCTTCAATTCAGAATGACCGATAACGGTTCGCATGAGGTTTGAGTAGGGGATGGGACTGGGAGTGCTGGTCAGCCTGTCTCGCCATAGCTTGCGACGGCGGATTAGACCGGTATTTTCGTTTCCAGAGGAAACGACTTTCAACGTTAAATTTTAACCTGTATTATTTTATGATTTTAAATAGTGATTTAATTGAACATTTGACGCCTGAACGGCTTGATCTGTTGGCAGAACTGGACGGAGCTGGTCTCTTTGCCGAATCAGGCGAAACTTTTGAGATATATCATGAACGTCTTAAACGGATTCGTGATAAATTCAAAGCAATTTCCGATGAATTGGAGACCGAAGCGGGCTTTGCGCCATTTGATGACCTTGAGTTCTCTAAAGATGATTTGATTAGTGATGAAATTATGGAGGAGGCGGCGGAAATTACCAATTCACTATACGCTTTTAAAATAGATTGGGTTCCTGGTTTTTTCCTATCCACCAATCTTGGCATGTTATGGGGCGGTTGCGCTATTTCGGTGCCGGAAGAGAATTTTTCACTGTTTCTTATCCGCAAGAGTTTCCGTTCTGTAAAAAAATGGTTTATCTATCGGCGGGATGAACTGTTAGCACATGAATTGTGTCATATTGCCAGAACACCGTTGCATGATTACCGCTTTGAGGAATATTTTGCCTATCAAACCTCTTTCAGCCGCTTGCGGCGTTATATGGGTAACTGTTTTATCTACCGTTATGATGCTATTGGCTTTATCATGCCGGTCATGCTGCTGCTGTTTGTTCAGATTATGATTACGGTGGAATTTGTTCAAATAGCGATTTGGCCGTTCTGGATAACTGCGGGGCTTTATCCTTTATGGTTGTTTATCCGCAACCAGTTAGCACGTAATATTATACATCGGGCCCGGCGTAAACTTGCATGGATATGTGCAGCACCTAGTGCTGTCCTGTTCCGTTGCAGTGCGTCAGACATTACTGAATTTGCCGCAGCGCCTGATGATGATGCGACCATCAAATTATGGCAGGATAAAGCCGAACATGAATTACGCTGGAAAATCATTGATTATCGTTTTAATTATTGAATGGCCGCTAACATTTGTTTGTTGGTTGAAATTACACTTCCAGGAACTAATTTATGTGGTTGATCAAAATCTATAAAATATAAAAACAACTGAAGGGCATATTATGTTTGGAAACCTTGGCGAAATGGCCAAAATGATGAAACAGGCTAAAGATATTAAAAATAATCTTAAAAGTACTCAGGAAGAGCTTGCGGTGGCAGAATACACTGGGCGTTCCAGTGATGGTGCAATAGAAGTTCTGGTTAGCGGTGATATGATGATAAAAAAAGTGGTTATAAATCCTGACTGCACCGGGAATGTTGCGATTCTTGAATCATTGGTTACCGCTGCGGTTAATGATGCGTTGACGAATGCAAAACTTGCAGCTCAGGCTAAAATGAAAGAGTTGACCGGTGGCTTGGATATCCCCGGCCTGTTTTAATTCTGAGTGAATCATATGCCGTGCGGATGACTGCATATTTAGATTTGTAGCGGAGCGGAGAAGATAAATTTTATGGCAGATTCAGGCAAAAATAGTGACAGTAGCGTCGTTCGGCGTACGACTGCGATTAAATGGAGTCTGTTTCGTAATCTAATTCTGCTTATTATCTTCATCGCTATTGCTATTCTGGTCACGATCCGAACCATTGGTATGCATACAGTCCGGACGCTGTCCGAAGATAATATTAATAAAACTTCAGCGTTATCGATGGCGGCAATAGAACAGCTGTTCGCCCCGGTGCGGAAGGTTTTGGATTTTTCCCGTGAGTTAGGCGAAAAATCGGTGTTTGATCCTTTGAACGCCGCATCGATGAATCGGGTATTCATGCCGATACTTAATACAGTGAAACAGGTCACGTCGCTTAATACCGGCGATCAGGATGGCAATGGGTATTTGCTGTTGAAATTGCAGGATTGCTGGAAAAATAGAATTGTTACTGCTGAGACCGTTGGTCGAACAACTGACTGGCTGGAATTTGATGCCAGCGGGGAGCGACAACTTACCGCTTATAAAAAATCCATAAAATATGATCCTCGGCAACGGCTTTGGTATCGTGAAACGGCAGTAAATCAGAATAATCCAGTGAATATTATCTGGACGGATCCTTATACTTTTTTTACGACTAAGGAGCCCGGCATTACTGCTGCGATCAATGTTCAACCACCTGGGAAAACAGCTTATGTGCTGGCCATGGATATTCTGCTGAAAGATATATCTGAATATACCATTAAGCAGAAGCCGAGCAAACATGGATTTGTGGCGGTATTGACTAAAAATGGCAAGGTTATCGGGTTCCCGAATCATCCGGCTGTGACCGTTCTGGCCGATCGGAATAAACTGCTGTTGCAACCGGTTGAGAAATTGGGTATTTTGCCGTTGATTCAGGCATTCAAATCATGGTGTGGCGAACAGAAACGGACGGATAAAACGTTTGCTGTTAATGTTGATGGCGAGAAATGGTGGGCATCATTGCAACTCTATTTTCTGAATAAGCGCGACTGTTTTTTTGTTGCTGTGATGGTGCCGGATGCGGATTTAATGCAGGGGTTATGGTTTCAGCAACTGCTGACCATTGGTATTACCTGCCTTGCGTTATTGGTTGCCGGAATAATGTCGATTTTATTGGCGCGTAAATATAGTTTTCCGTTGGAAATGCTGGTGCGGCAGACTGAGGCTATCGGTGATTTGAATTTTGATGAAATTCATGGAGTCGACAGCGATATTCGTGAGGTTGATTCATTGGCCAGAGCTCATAAGAAGATGCGTAATACGCTCGATTCATTTACCCGTTATATTCCGATTGATGTTGTGCGGACACTGATGAAACGCGGTGATGCGGCAAAAGTCGGTGGTAGCCGTCAATATGTAACAACTTTCTTTTCTGATATTGCTGACTTTACCGCGATTTCTGAAAGTATGGCTCCGGAAAAGTTGACGGCTCACATGGCCGAATATTTTGATATGATACTTGATGTGCTTGACAGGCATCAGGCAACTATTGATAAACTGGTTGGTGACGCGGTGGTGGCTTTCTGGAATGCTCCTCAGGAGCTGGAACAGCATGAAACCTATGCCTTGGCAGCGGTAATGGAATGTGTCGAACGGCTTGCGGTTGCCAATCAAAAATGGACAGAGCAGGGCATGCCTGCCCTCTATACTAGATTCGGGTTGCATGCCGGTGAGGTTATTGTCGGCAATATTGGTTCCTCTATCAGACTTAATTATACTATTCTGGGTGATACGGTAAACCTCGGCAGTCGGCTTGAGGGTCTCAATAAATATTATGGCACAAACGTTTTAGTCAGTGAAACGGTTATGCAGGCGAATGATGAATATGAATTCAGAAAAGTTGATCTGGTGGCGGTTAAGGGAAAAATTGAACCGGTGACTATTTACGAACCGTTGGGTAAAAAGGGTGAAGTTGACACGACAGTGTTGAATTTCAGAAATGAGTATGAGACAGCTTTCACAGCTTATCTGGAACATGATTTCAGTGCCGGACTAACCACGATTGAACGGATGCTCATTGTCTCTCCAGATAACCTGTCATTGCAGTTTCTCCAGCAGCGAATAAAAATCTGTCTGAAAAATCCACCGCCTGCCGACTGGAACGGGGCGGAAAAGTTTGTGAATAAGTAATACACAAGTGCATGCTTTCAGCTAGTTTAATTGTTTTTCTATCAATTTGATGGCCTGGGTCATTATCGGGTTTGGTACGGCAAAATTCAGTCGCATATATTCTCTGCCACCGGTGCCATAAAGAAATCCTGCCCCGAGCCCGAGCTTAACCTCTTCGGTAAAGAATTTCAATAATTGTTTTCTGTTCATTTGCAGACCGGAACAGCCGATCCAGGCGAGATAGGTGCCTTGGGGTGGCAGCAGCATGGTGATCTTGTCTGGATAACGGCTACAGAGCTGTTGGAGAGCATCTATATTGCATTGTAGGTAGTTAAGCAGTTGATTAAGCCATTCATCCCCTTGCCGGTATGCAGCCTCGAATGCGATATGGCCGAATATATTGCCGTGTCCGATATGGTTTGCTTCACAGGCCTTGCTGAATTTTTTCCGCAGTTCTGGGTTACTGATGACGACTGTTGATGATGCCAAGCCGGCAAGGTTGAAGGTTTTCCCCGGTCCGATGGCTGTCAATGTGATGTTGTTTACCGTTTCACTGAGTGAGGCGAAAGGGATATGTTTATATGGTTTGTAGATAAGATCGGAATGGATCTCGTCGGCGAGTACGGTAATATTGTTCTCCAGGCAGATATTAGCGATGCTTTGCAGTTCAGCTCTGGCCCAGACTCTGCCGACCGGATTATGGGGTGAGCAGAGTAACAGGAGCTTGGTCTGTTTGTTGATTACCGACTTCAGCTGTTCAATATCAAATGTCCATTCGCCATCAGCAAGTTTTTTCAGTGGATTTGACAGGACTTCACGCGAGTTATTGGTGACACTTTTAAAAAATGGGAAGTAGACCGGTTGCTGGACAATGATATTATCGCCGGGTGCGGTGAATGCTTGAATCGCGACATTGATGGTGGTGACAACTGATGGCGAAAAGAGCATGGTTTCGCGTTGAATGGTCAGTTGGTGAAGGCGTTGCATCCACGCTATCTGAGCCTGATAGGCTGATTCAGGCAAAGTCTCATAGCCATAAATGGGGTGAGTTGCCCGTTGTTGCAGTGCCTCGGTGATAAACGGTGCAGTTTGGATATCCATATCCGCCACCCACATCGGCAACAGATCTTCGGTGCCGAATATTTGTTGGCGAAGCTGATATTTTTCCGCATTGCTGGCAGTGCGGTCAATGATCTGATCAAAATTATATTTCATAGAGTTGCTGTTAGTTTTTTTTGACGGATTAACACGGACTAACATGGATAAGGATACTTTTAAACCGCTTTGTCGCCAGTGGTGACTATTTGCGGTTTGATGACCTCTACCTGTTCTTTACCCAGAGTTGCTTGTAAGTTCTTGAACATGGCTTCATCGTTGTAGATACCGATAATTGCTCCGCCGGAACCGGTGAATTTTGCCGAAGCGCCGACTGAACGAGCCAGTTCGACCATGCGCCGGTTTTTCCGGCTGATCATTTCACTGCATATTTCAGTCCGTAGATCGAAGTTACGATCAATTAGTTTTGCTAATTGAGTATAATCTTTAGTTGCGATTGCTTGCTGTGCATGAACGGTAAGTTCAGCCCATTCATCCATTGCAGCAATAACATTATCGGTGCCTGCTTCATATCTTTCGCGAAGATGACCGTGAAGAATTTCTGAGCCCTCGGCGAGGTCAGTACGGAAGGCGATATAGAAGTTTAAATCATTGTCCAGTTCAAGTGGCTTATAGTGACCGTAACCATGTTTATCCATAAATTTACGGTTAAAATCCATAAATACCGGAACATTATATGCCTGGGCGACTCTATCTTGCAGACCGGCATTGATACCCAGCTCTTCTGATTCTACTGAAAGGATGAGATTTGCCAGTTGAGGTTTGTTAATTTTAACTCCGTAAAATTTTTTTAAAGCCCGGATACAGGCGGTGATGATTGCTGATGATCCGGCTAACCCTAGGCGGTTCGGGATGGTGGTGCCGTAACGAATGGTAAAATTGCGTTCATCAAGTTTAATATCATTTGCCACGCAGTAGTCATGAAATTTTTTTAAAGTTGCTTTTAACAGCCTGATGCCACCGTAATAGCCATGTAGACTGACATCTTCAGCCAGGTGTCTGATGCTGTCGAAATGTGAGTGGTCGCGCATTGATGGCAACAGATCAAGTTCAGGCGATTCGTAGAGCGTAACATTTGCATGATAATTGCTGAATACAAAGGCAATCGTTTTGCCAAAATAGCCGTCTGACGGATTGCCGATCAGAGCGGCACGCGGATATGCTTTGGTGCGAATAATCATCTTTCATCCCTGTTATAATTAACCATTAATAAATTACAAAGTATTAATAATTTAGTAGACATTCAACAAAATACAATACAATTTGTTAACGAAAAATGATTGCATGAATCTTTTTACTCAAAATTAATTTATATTCTATGCAATTCTTGCTTGATCCTTTCGGATAAAATTGTTTTAATATATGATTGATAAGGCACATCTTGTCTGTTTGCAATAAGTTTAAGTTCATTAATCATTATTGGACTTATCACCTTGTTTTAATGTCCATGCTTTTAAGCCAATGTTCAATGAAAAACATTTTCTTTGCCGGCAGCAGTCTGTCTGATGTTCCTATAATTGGCCGGATTGCTGT
>JAKIUY010000191.1 GCA_021647315.1 Victivallaceae bacterium | reverse complement strand
AGCAGCTTTATGATCTGAAAAAAGATCCAGGGCAAACGTTGAATTTTGCTGGAGATCCAGCTTATAAAAATAATTTAAATCAGTTACGCCAAATTGCATCATCCTATAAACATGTCCAACCGTATTGTCCAGTGGAGTAAAGCCATGGCTCCACAGAAAAATAACTTGGAGTTTTCGCTTGACCGCAAAACTCTCCAAGTTATTTTTAAGTGAGTCCTATGGAAATAAAATTATGCAGTTAGAACATCTGGGAAATGATATTTTTGAAGAGCTGGTAAATATGCCGGTAATTGATGCCCATGAGCATTTGCTTACGGAAAACTTGCTAATTCCGCAAAATCTTGACTTCTCAATATTGTTCGTAGAATACTGCAGAGAATTTTAAAAAATGACGCTAAGCCTGTATTGTTCAGAGAGCTGAAGCTACTTCAGGACCATCTGATGTTTGAATTAGTGGCAAGATCTTCGATTGCTTTTTTGCACATTAATTTGACACTTTCGTTGAGGGGATAACGGCAGGAAATAGGAATCGAATAACGTTCACCGAAATCGTCCAAGTAGGGGCGCACTGCATGGATGGCAATTTTTATGTCATCATTTAGTTTTAGATTTTTTTCTTTTATTACATCAGCAAGTGCAGGGAGCAGGGTGCTGCTACCCATTACTATGCCGTCAATATTATTTTCAAATAAAGGTTGAAGCGCATTGGCGACCACTTCACGGTTTTCCACTTCATCGGCATAGACCCATGCCAGATTTTTTTCTTCACCGAATGCCAGAAAGCCCTGTTCTCTTTTTTCTAAAGTTAAAACAGTGCCGCCTTTAAATCTTGTCCCAAAAAATCCGATATTTTTACACCCGGAACTCAGCATGTCTTTAGTCATGGTTTTGGTCAATTCATAAAATCCTAACATTTCATGGGCGATTCCATCAATGTCAAGCCAGCGGTCAAGGAATACCAGATTTATTCCATGGTTGGAAAGACGTTTGTAAAAAGGTAGGTTTTTGGTGCCGGCAACTGGACTTACGAGGAATTTTTTTATTCCGCAATCTAATAAGTTACCAATGTGATCGCGTTCCAGAAGTGGGTCATGGGAGGCATTTTTATAGATAATATTGATATTTGCTTTACTCCCGAAATGTTCCATGTAGTAGAGTATTTCAGATAAAAAAGGATGGCTTTGAGGGAACGACATGACAAGACCGATTTCTTTTATTTTCCGAGAACGAGGTGCGACGAAATTGCCGACTCGTGGCTCTTTGGTGATCAGTTTTTCATCAATAAGTCTACTTAATGCTTTTCGCAATAGAACGGTACTGATGTTGTGCTGTCTGGCAAGCTCCCGCTCAGGCGGAAGTTTTTCAAGCGGTTTTAATATTCCGTGTTTAATCTTAAACCGCAGGTCTTCGTATATCAACTCTTCTTTTTTCTGTTTTTTTCTCATGTTAACCTGCAAACAGCTTTTTGTGTAAATTATGATTAAACTCTAATTTTATTCCAACAAGTTATTTTATCAAGTTAAAACTATCTAAATAAAGCCCATATAGAAAATAAATAATAGAGCGTTTTGCCAATACCTCAGTATACTAACTTATAGTAACATGAATTTAGCCATTTGTCTAGATGGAAAGAAATATTTTTTAGTTTTAATATAGTTAAATTTAGAATAAAAAAATCAGTTGATAGGATTTTACTGATAGAGTGGTTTTGCTGTTTAATCTATAATTATAAATTAAAGGTGCATTCGATAATAAATTCTCAACTTATATGTGTATAGTGAGCATGAGATGTCTTGACAATAAGAGATAGTGGAAAGCATGTTGTGACATAAAATGAGCATCTAGATGGTGTTTGAATATGGCTGCTTTAAAAAATATAATTTATTTTAAAAAAATCAGTTGATTTTTTTATTCAATTGAGCTATAATATAATTGTGATGGAATTTAATACTAAATTTTTTAACATTAGGATAGTTTGAAGAACGAATGTAGTATAGGTTGTAATATTGTTGATCCTGATTGCGATAAGTATTATGAATATGGTTTCAGACATTTGGAATATTTATGGAACAGAGTATGAAAGTTAATGTGGGAAAAATTGGTAATTTTGAAATAGCTCGCGCTGGAGTTTCTCTGGTTTCTGTCGAGTATAGTGTAGATATTGTTGCGAATGTTCATTGGGAAATTAACCTGTTTTCAAAAAAACTGTCTGAAAAGGCAGGTGTATGCTTGCCGTCAACTCCGGGTACTGTAAATAATTCAGGAAATCGCATAATTGCCGGTTTACTCAGTGAATCTTTAATTTTTGATATTTTAACCAATGCAGCTATTCTCGGAGATCCTGATAAGGATGAGTTATTATCCCGCCCTGACAGTTCTAATATACTTTTTGCGACAGATATTTCTTCGCAGGGTTTTATCGTATGTCAAGTTGAAGAGAAGGCGCGGGCAACTTCGCTGGTAATTGCGGCCAACACCGCCCAGGGGTTATTTTACGGACTTGAAACGGTTCTTGATCGCGTCTGTAAGGATGGCGATGCGGTGGCGGTTGTCGGCGTGGGCAGTAATTTATTACCTGTTTTAAATAACCCAGCATTCGAAAAGCGCAGTATTGCGGCATTTATGTCCGGGCCGTGTTATATGTCACCGGGGCAATGGGAAAAGGATTTTAATGGTGACTATAGAGCTTTTGTCGATTGGCTGGCTAATCACAAATTCAACAACTTTCTCGACTGGTCATTTACACTTGATGCGGGTGTCGGCTTTAAGTCTGAACGTTTTGCCGATTTGGTTAATTATTCCCATCCCAATATAAAGTACGATTATTTGGGAGAAATGATTGACTATGCCGCCAGTCGCTATATTGATATCTGGTTATTTTTTAAATTACCCTTCAGGGATTATCTGATGGATAAAAGTACTCCGCATTGTCCGTCAATGCCGGTCTCGGTAAATGCACCTGCCGGGCATGATTATGGGATTGTTAATCATGTTAAAACAGCTGCCTTTGACGCTGAACGCCTTGAAGGTCAGAAATTGCCGTTCGTCTGTCTTTCATTGCAAAAGACTAAAGATTTTTGGCGTGACTATATTCATGAACTTGTGACGCTCTATCCTAAACTTGGTGGCATTGGTTGTGAACTGGGGGAACAGCTTATCTCATTCTGTAAATGTCCGGCATGTGAGGGGCGTCAGATGGAGCTGGGTTTTGAATATTATCAGATTATGGTGGAAACTGCCAGAAAAATTAATCCTGAGATAAAATTGTGGTTTTACCGGGCCCATGCGGCTTATAATGTAATGTTGAGAAAAAATGAATTCACCGATATTACCATGATTGATTGGGGTGAGCCGATAGATGCATGGGAAGCGAAACGTTCTGTACCTCGTGGGGACTGGTTCCTCTATCATACTGGTGCGAAAGAGTTTGCTGAAGGCGCACTCAAAGGGGCAACTGAGATTCTGAGACAGCATAATTTTGAGGGGATTCAGATTAGAGGGACCCGTTTTAAAGAGTGGGAACACAAATTTAACGCGTTTAAAGAATTTACCTGGAACCCGGATTTATCCTTGGAAGATTTTGCCCGGCTGAACAATATTGCTGAATATGGTACTGAAGATGCTGAAGCGCAAAAAATATATTCGCTGTGGATGCGGTTGATAAGACTCAAACTTACTGTTAATTATTATAGTAAACTGTCTGGGCGAACTCCTGTTGAAGAGAGGCGTTATCAATGTTTGCAGGACGAGTACAGTTGCATGCAGCAGGAATGTGATAAACTGCTTGCAACTTCCCAAATTAAAGATGGAATTGTCGGCAAAATAAAGCATCACTTGGTCGCAAGTAAAATCAATCATGATTGTCTGGCCGGTGATTTCAGTGAAATTTATAATTGTACAGAGCTCGCAGAGCCTTGGGAAAAAATATTAATGCTGAATACCGGAAGCTGGGCAAAAAATACTCTGTTTCTACTGCCTGGGCTTTACAGTGTAGCGCTGGTTTGTCGGAATTACAGTTCAGAGCCAGCGACACTTAGAATCTCCTGTAATGGTTCAAAAATGGAAGATTTTGTTATTCCGCCGGGGGATCACGATGCACCTAGCATTGAAACTGACTGGGCTGTGCCGAATACAGAATTAAATGTGACTAAGGAGTTGCAGTATAAATTTACTATTGAGTTGATTGACGGTGTAAATTGTGCTTTTCACCGGTTAAGAATTAAACCGATAACATAACAGGAGGAATAAATCGACATATTAAAATAAATTAGTACAGATGTGAGTATGGCTGGTTAGTCATAAAAATAGAGGAAAGTATGAAGTCTCGTAAGTTAATTATTAAACCTGAACAAAATGGAGAAAATCATGGAAAAGAAAACGGTAAATAAAAGTTGTAAGTTATTTGGTATTAAGAGTTTTACGCTAATAGAATTGCTCGTTGTGATCGCGATTATTTCCATTCTGGCGAGTATGTTATTACCAGCTTTGAACAAAGCCCGGGAGGCTGCCAGAAAAATCAGCTGCACCAGTAATTTAAAGCAAGTCGGGACTGGGATGAGTATGTATTTGA
>JAKIUY010000058.1 GCA_021647315.1 Victivallaceae bacterium | reverse complement strand
AATCCGGATAATTGGAAAAGTCACCTGAGGGTGGATCCACCCTGGATGAATATATGGAAAGCCAGCGGGGTCACGGTTGATGGTTTTACGTTATACAATGGTTTAATCGGAATAGGTGGGGATGTTAACTTCCCTCCGACAAACACTACAATTCGCAATTGTTCAATTATTGGCAGTGCTGCTGGTTACGGGAAACGTGGAGTATCAATTAGCTCTTATGCTGATAATTGTACTTTGGACCGTTTGTATATGACAGATCATTTTCCCGATTGGATTTGCTGGGAAGATGTGAAAATATTTTACGCCAATTATTCATTGCAAAATACGGCTATTAGCAATGGGGGGGGGACTGGGTTTAATATGCGGGGGTGCTATATTCGTGATTTTCATGACGCTTTGAATGTCGCTGGTGGAGGGCTGGACTGGAATATCCATCACAATGTGTTTGAGCATATTCAAGATGATGGAATTCAATTGGCATCGCATGCGGCACGTATTAATATTCATCATAATGCATTTATTGATTGTGGTACGAGCGTATCGAAGAATGCAATCTACGATCCAACGCTACTTCCATTGGAGATTCCTATTGATAATCCAGATCCAGGTAAAAAATATATCCATCACAATTTAATTGATACACGCAATTTACGTTATTGGTATCGCCGAAATGCCACGAATACATTTGATGGTGGCGATTCACAGGGCCGCAAGAGTATTGTGGCGTTTAGTCAACATAGCTTTGATCGAGCGGGGCAGTATAAAGATCCACGAAAAATTTATAATAATACTGTTTTGGCAAGCAATATGATTGGAGCAGGACGCTATGGGGCAGGTATGGAAAACGTACAAACAACCTACAAGCATGAAATCTTCAATAATATTTTTCATGTGGCTGTTCCGACTGGTTTGACGGCGTATATGGAACATGCCAGTGATCATTCTGACCCGGCAGATCACAGCACGCTATATGATGGAAACAGTTATTATTTTATAGGCACACAAACAGATGTGAATAGTCTGTTTCATCCAACGATGTTGCTGGGAACCCCGGATATTGCTGATTTTGCTGATTTATGTTTCCATTCAGATAATACCTGGGAAACCAATGGTGGTTGGGTTGATCCCATGTTTGTTAACCGTGTGCCGACAAATACGGCGATTGACAGTATTGGTGTGGATATTTCCGGTAAAACCGATGGCTCGGGCAATGCCTGGCCGGGCGTAATTGATTCAGGTTATTGTGGTGCATTTGACCGTGTTTATGGTGACACGATTACGTTGATTGACCCTTTGGTAGTGAATGCTGGGTTTGAAAATGTCTTAGACGACAGCGGGGGCTGGCTATTAGGATTGAGTGGTGGCACGATTGCTGCTGATACTACCGAGTTTAATAGAGGCAGTGCTTCGGTGAAAGTCGAGCGTATCACTGCTGGGTTAAGTTATGTCGAATCATTGGACTGGCAACCTGTTATTCCTGGACGAGTTTATCAGGCAAGAGTGTTTGCAAAAGGAAGTAATGTACAGACCTCCAGCCATGGAATTTTAATGAAGTTTAAAATACTTAATCGTGACGGCTCAATAGCCAATGGGACGCAGTCGGTAAAGAAATATGACAATTTCGGATGGGAAGAATTGACAGCGAATATTACGATTGCACCTAATGTGGTAGGTATCAAGGTTCGTTTATGTCTTTATGAAATTGGAACGGCATGGTTTGATAATGTCCAATTGTTTCAAGCACCTAATTTAATGCCGAATCCAAGTTTTGAAGAAGATGTAACGAGTGATTATATTTTAAGGGATTTTGTCCAGGTTTCAGATGAAGTGTATTCAGGGCAATATGCGATTCGTTGTAGTAGTGCAGATCCCGCTGATTTTCAAAATGGTTTAACGGTGCAAGAACGGCTTCCGGTCACTGTGGGGAAAAAGTTAAAAGTAATGATTTATACGAAATTGAATGCAGTATCCGGCAGTGCTTCGAATCCGGGAGTGGACATTAAAACAAATTTTTATGATAGCTCAGGCACGTATATTTCTCGGCATTCGAGTGTTGTATTGGCTGGTACCAAGGATTGGACATTGTTGAAAACAGAAGGAATGGTGCCGAACAACGCAGTTCATGCTGCGGTGGTTTTTCGGTTAACAGGGCAAGGGACTGTTTGGTTTGATCATTTACGGGTTTATGAAGAAGAATAAGTGGATGATTAAGTTTTATCGTCAACAAGAATTTTTTTTGGAAGATTTGATCGGTAGATGGAAGAATATTTCATAATTTCAGCAAACTGATTTTTTGATTAATTAAAACCCGTTTGCTCTTTGATTTATCTAGAAACCCTATTATGCAACTGAAGCCTTTGCTTCACAGCTTGCGCGATAACTACTCTTCGGTATTCAACAACGTAGTGGAAAAGTTAGAATATTTTTGGTTCAAGGCTTTAAAACTTGCTATTTTAAAATAAATTATTTATATATTAATGTTAAATTTAGGACTAATATGAAAACCCCTATCTGTTTATTACTATCTGTGCTACTGCTTGGAGCAGCATCTGCCGTAACTAATTCTAAAGAGGCAATAAAAAAAGGCACACCCACCAAAACTAAGACTGCTTTTAAAATCAGAGTTTCTAAGTACAGTATTTTTCCAGATAACCCGAATGCCGATAAACTTCCTATTAAAAATTTTAAAATTGTAATTGCTCCGGCAGCATTGCCCGTTGTTGTATTTGCGGCAAAAGAACTCCAGCAACATCTCTTTAAAATTTCAGGGGCAAATGTTCCGATTATTACTAAAGAAAATGGTCGGATTGAACAATTTACAATTTATGTAGGCTCTAACCAAATTTTGGGCCCCTTAAACAATAGACTGAAAAAATTAGCTAAAGAAGAGTTTGTAATTAAACGTTTAAAGAACTCTCTGATTATTGCCGGTATGGATGAAAATGGACCACCGGTACCTGCCTATGATTATGCAAAAAAACAGGTAATTGATTTTGGTAGAGTAGGTCGTTTTTATAAAAATAAACAGAGACAAGATTGGCTGATTTCCCGAGGCACAATGCATGCTGTCTATACATTTCTGGAAGACTATGCTAAGGTACGTTGGTACTGGCCAGGTGAAATCGGTACGGTAATTTTAAAATCCGAATATCTTTACTTACCCAAAAGTGGTATTGATCGTCAAGAGAAACCGGATATGAATTATCGGATGTTCCATGAACTCCTAGGTAATGATGTTCCAGACGCCACCCCTTATGATTATCTGCTTTATTTTGCTCGTAATAAAATTTATGGTTCAGAAGCTTTTGTGTGCAATCATACTTTCAATCAATGGCCCGAGCGTTTTGCTAAAAGCAATCCTGACTGGTTTGCCACACTTGCAAATGGTAAAAAAGCTTACTATGAAGATAATAAGCATAGAAGTGCTTTCTGCTACACCCATCCCGGCGTAAAAGCGCAGCAAATCAAAGATATTGATAATTATTTCGCTGGTAGATTTAATTTGCCTCGAGCCAGTAAAAAATATATAGCGATTATGCCCAATGATGCCCATCGTGAGCAACATTCCTGTGTTTGCCCTAGGTGTTTGTCTAAAAGAACTCCAGAAAAAGGTCCTTTGGGGGTAGAATCAGAAATATATTGGGATTTTTTCACAACTATTGCCAAAAAATATTTAAAATCCAAGCCAGAAATTACTTTCACCTGTTGTGCCTATCAGACTTATCAGCATCCGCCTAACAAGATCAAATTTCCCAAAAATACGATTGTCCAAATTTGTCCGGGGCCTTCCGGGCAGTTTGACCTGGACAAACCTCTGACTGATTTCTGGGCTTATAAAAGTCTGGCAGATTGGGATAAAATTGAGGTTCGCAAATATCTCTGGCTTTATTATAATCCAAGAAATCATGCAGGACTTGACCTGTTTGCTAATTTTTCTAAACACATAGAAAAACTTTTCCACTCCATTGACGGCAAAGGTTACGAAGGAGCTTTTGTCCAGGTAGGTAACAAATGGAAACCGAGGGCTGGAATATTTAATACAATGTGGTTACAGGATCATTTGACCTATTATTTAGTATCTAAAGCGATGTGGGACACAAAGTTGGACACTGACAAAATATTAAATGAATATTACAAACTATTTTACGGACCGGCAAGTGCAGATATGGCAGTTTTTTTTGAGACTCTACAGGATGCATGGACAGGAATCACCAAAAAAATGGCTAAAACCCATGCGATGGTCACAACAAAAAATCTTTATGACAATCAGGTTATTTTCAGCCAGGGATATAGCGATAAACGGATCCAGATAATTGTCAAAGCACTTAGAGCAGCGAAGCAGCAAACCAAAAAATTTCCTGGTTATCATAAACGGGTTCTGGCGATTGAAAAAGCTTTTAGACCAGTCTATACCAAATATAAAAAATATAAAAACACCCAAACTGATTCTCAGATAATTGCTTATAAATTCAAAACTCCTCCCAGGATTGACGGCAAACTAGGGGAAAAAGAATGGGATCAAAAAATATTCGTAGAACTTAATGCTAAAAATGTGATTCCTGAAAAATTTAAACAAAAACTTTTAACCAAAGTTTCCCTGGGCTGGGATGATAATTATCTTTATGCATGCTTTATTATGAATGAGCCTGATATTGATAAATTAGAAAAAAGAAAAATGACAAGAGACCTAGGTGGTGAAAACGGAATCTGGAAAGATCATTCTGGAGAATTTTTTCTATCCGGCGGCAAAGGCGGTATATATCATATTATTTTTAATTATGGGGAATCAATATATGATGCAAAATATACTGGTGCTCCAGCCCTTTCTGCTAGAGGCAGCTGGGATAAAAATTGGAACAGTAATATCCAGATAGCGACAGGATTAACCGCAGACGGTTGGATTGCTGAAATACGTATCCCGCTTAAAGATATGAATTTAAACCCTCGAAAAATGAGCGAATATAGCATTAAAGGGAACCTGCACCGTCATCGTCCCGGGACGAATGTTCAGCTCAATGATATTATCTGGGAATTTTTCAGAACCATGTACGGGTTTAAAGATACCCGCGCGCATGAAGAAATCACCTTTTCTCCGCGTGAAAAGCCGCAGGAACTATTCAAACTTGATTTTAATCAAGATTTAAATATTAAAAAGTCTAAATCCATATTTGTCATAAGGCTTGGAGCTAAAGAGCGAAAAAATGAAAATGAGAGGATCGAAATAACGAATAAAAAAGAGCAGGGAAAATCTGTCGGGAAAATTAAAATGGCTTTCCCGCAAGGTATCCGGGTTGGCGGCGTTAACCGTAATGTTGGACTGGTAACTTATTACTTGGTCACTCCTGTTAAAGTTAATAGTGCTACCACCTTATCGATTAAATTTAAATCAGCAGAACGGGGTTCCCGTATTTATTTAACATGCGGGCAAACTAACAGAATACGGATTGATTATCTCTGTAAATCAGCTGGAACCAAACTTAACGGCTGGCAGGAAAAAAAGTTTAATATTTTAAAAGATGGCAGAATAATAATGAAACCCGGTCAGCAATTCACTGAGATTAATAAAATTACTCTCAGAATCGAATCCCCACTGAATTATGAAGCGCAAGAGTATACTATCAAAATTGCAGCGATAAAACTTACAGAGTAATCAGTGTATAAAAATGTAACAAAAACATGAGAACACCGAATTAAGTTGATAGAGCAAGTTGGCAAATTAGCCCCAATAGCCTAGGTGTTTGGCATCTAACATATATAAGGTTTTCGACAAAAAAATTATAAAATGGAGAAGTATATTATGTCTACTCGACAAAAACTTGATAAATACACTAAACTAATACAGAATTACTTTTTAAATAATTATAAAAAAACTTTGACCACTGCCGTTAACCACTTGAAGTATCCGTATATTACTCCAGGCTGTGAGCAGTATCTGGGCTCCCTGTGGGACTGGGATTCCCTGTGGACTAATGTTGGACTTAAACAGCTTCTTTTAGAGCTGGGGGATCATAAAATTATTGAATCTGCGTTTGCAAACGAAAGTGGCAGTATTTTAAATTTTCTGGATTTTACTGACACCCGTAGCGGTTGGATTCCCATTAATATTCAGAGAAAATTCTTACCTCAAGTACCGGAAAATATTTTTGAAAGAAATATGCATAAACCTGTTATAGCTCAACACGCTGCGTTTCTCACCAAGTACAATAATGGGGACATTAGTTGGCTGACACAGAAAAAAGATTACTTTTACCGTTTACAACTTTTTATCAACTGCTATATTAATCACTATAAGCATGAGTGTGGTCTTTATTTTTGGCAGAATGACAGTGGTGTTGGAGTTGATAATGACCCGTGTTCATATGATCGGCCGCCACGTAGTTGCGGATCTATTCTGCTCAACTGTTTTATGTATAAGGAACTCGAAGCAATAGTATATTTGCTGCGAACTGCGAAACTTAATGAAGTAGCGGAAAACTATGAAATTGAAAAAAATAACTTAAAGAAAGCTATCCAGGAATACTGTTGGGATGAACGAGACGGATTTTATTACAGTGTTGACTTGAACCTGATGCCTAGGGACTATCAGGGACAACACCATAGGGGATATTTACGGGACTATCCGTGCTTAATTCAGCGTATTGGGGTCTGGTCTGGTTTTATGGCGATGTGGGCTGGCTTGGCTACCAAAGAGCAGGCGACGCGAATGGTCAAAGAACATTATCACAATGAAAAAACTTTCAAAGCCCCTTATGGAGTCCGTACCTTATCAAAGATGGAAAAAATGTACAGCATCAGAGCATCCCGTAATCCTTCCTGCTGGCTGGGTCCTATCTGGGGAATTTCCAATTATATGGTTTTTCGAGGGTTAATTAACTATGGGTTTACCCGCGAGGCAAAAGAATTGGCTGAGAAAACAATCTGTCTTTTTGGTGAAGATATTGAAAAAACAGGTGCGGTACACGAATATTACCAACCTGGAAACGGTGAACCTTTGTGCAATAAAGGCTTTCTTAACTGGAACCTGCTTGCCTTAAATATTTCTGCATGGTATGAAGAAAGAGAGTCTGTTATTGAATTTTAATTATTATCCAACGGAGGTCAACGGCAAAGCAAAGTATTGAGTTAAGACGAATATTCTAAAAAAGCTGATTTTTTTAGAATAAGTAACTTTTGAACACTAAACTATTACCTCTATACGGGTTTTAAAAGATATAAATGGAGTAAAAATGGCAAAAGTAGCATTCATCGGAGCCGGAAGTTTTGGTTTTACACGTGGTTTAGTCAGTGATTTGGTAACTTTTGATTTGTTGAAAGATGCTGAAATTTGTTTGATGGACATTGATGAGGAGCGTCTGAAAATGGCACATCAAAGCTGTCAGAAAATTATCGATATTGGCAATTATCCTGCTACAATTACAACAACGCTGGATCGTCGTGCCGCACTTGATGGTGCCGATGGCGTTATTACAACTATTCTTGCTGGTGATGTTGATGTCTGGCAACATGATATTTTGATACCGAAGAAATATGGTGTCGATATCAACGTTGGCGATACTCGTGGACCTGCCGGAGTCTTTCGCATGCTCCGCACAATGCCGGAAATGCTTAGTATCTGTAAAGATATTTCAGAACTCTGCCCAAATGCTATTTATTTGAACTATACGAATCCAATGGCAATGCTTTGCCATGGCATGCAGCGTATCTATCCTGATTTAGCTATTTCAGGTCTCTGTCACAGTGTGCAGGGAACCAGTAAAATGATGGCTAAATGGGCCGGGGTTAAATATGAAGATGTAGATTATTTTTGTGCTGGGATTAACCATTTGGCATTTTTTCTTGATTTTAAAAGTCAAGGGGTTGATCTTTATCCCAAAATCCGTGAAGCAATGAAAACTCAAGAGGTTTATAATGAAGAACATGTTCGTAATGAAATGTTCCTGGCGCTGGATTATTATGTGACTGAATCCAGTGGACACAACTCTGAATATAATTGGTGGTTCCGCAAACGTGAAGATCTGATTGAAAAATATTGTAAGGACGCGACCGGCTGGAATCCCGGTAAGCACGCATTTATTCTTGACATATATCGCAAGCGTAAGGATACCTGGGAGAATAATTTCCAGGAGTGGCTTGACAAAATGGATAATAATGAAGAGTTCCGCAAAGAAGTTATGGAACGTGGACATGAATATGCCGCATCAATTATTAATGCTTGGCTCGGTGGCGAACAGTTTGTATTTAATGGTAATGTTCAGAATGACGGGATTATTACTAATATAACTCAGGATAGTTGCGTTGAAGTGCCGGTATTATGCTCGCGTAACCAACTGCAGACGATTAAAGTTGGGGACCTACCATCGTCAATTGCTCCTATTGTCGGCTTTACAGCTCAACTCGAATCGATGGCGGTCGATGGTGCTCTGTCCGGAAATCCAAAACTAGTTTATCAGTCAATCGCCTATGACCCTTTGACTGCGTCCGTATTGTCGCTTGCTGAAATCAAAGCAATGGTTAAGGATATGTTTGCACAGAACCGTGACTATCTTCCGCAGTTTAAGTCATTTGAATTTTAAAGAAGGAAAAATTATGTTAAAAAAATTACCAAATATTATTTACTTGCATTCGCATGATACCGGCAGGTATATTTCTCCATACGGCTATAAAGCCAATACCCCCAATCTACAGCGTTTTGCCGAGGAAGGGGTGGTTTTCCGCAACTGTTTTAATTGTAACCCGACCTGTTCGCCCAGCCGTGCCTGCCTATTAACCGGTGAGTATGCCCACTCTAACGGAATGCTGGGATTGGCGCATCGCGGCTTCGAAATGAATGATTACTCGAAACATATTGTTCACACACTCCGTCAGCACGGCTACTATTCAGCCCTGCTTGGGGTACAACATATTATTTCCCATGGCCGTGAATCTGAAATAGGCTATGATGAAGTTATTGACCGAACAAAGTGTAATAACGGGAGAAATATCCTGGATATTGCCCCACTGGCAAAAGATTTTTTTGAACGTGAACATCATCAGCCATTTTTTCTCTCAGTCGGCTGCTTTGAAACACATCGGAAATTCCCGGAGCACGACGAAAACAATGATCCACGCTGGGTGCGTCCGCCTGAAGTTTTACCGGATACCCCGGATACCCGTCTAGATATGGCGGGTTTTAATACACTACTGGAAACCTATGACACTGGTGTTGGCATGGTGCTCAAAGCTCTCGAAGCGTCTGGATTGGCGGATAATACTATGGTAATAATAACCACCGATCACGGTATAGCATTCCCTGATATGAAATGCAGTTTGACTGATCATGGCTTGGGCGTGCTACTGATGATGCGCGGT
This sequence comes from Victivallaceae bacterium, assembly GCA_021647315.1. Classification (GTDB taxonomy): domain Bacteria; phylum Verrucomicrobiota; class Lentisphaeria; order Victivallales; family Victivallaceae; genus JAKIUY01. The sequence goes on along the minus strand of JAKIUY010000058.1, from coordinate 20,838 downwards.
CCCGGCAGTTTTTCTGGCGGGAAAGTGGTTGAAGGAATGGTTTCGCATGTCGATCTTTTCCCGACGCTTTGTGAATATTTAGGCATAGATACTCCCGCTCGGCTACAGGGAGTATCGGTAATGCCGTTGGTCGATAGCGACAAGACAACAGTTAGGGATGAAGTTTTTGCTGAAGTCAATGCACATGCCGCATATGAACCGATGCGGTGCGTACGAACAGAACGTTTTAAGTATATCCGACGTTTACTGGAAAAACATCTCACACCAGTATTGCCGAACTGTGATGCCGGTATTTCAAAAAGTTTGTGGTTTGAGCATGGCTGGGATAAAATGGAAAAACCCCGCGAAGAACTCTATGACTTGATGTTTGACCCACAGGAGCGTTGTAATCTGGCAAATAATCCAGAAATGGTGGAAGTACTGGCTGACATGCAAAAACGGCTGCAACGCTGGATGATTGAAACCGATGATCCGGCATTGTTAACTGGACGACCACAAATTCCGGACAGTGCTTGGCTTGATCAAATTAAGAGTATTGATTTCGGCAACGCAAAAAGACATCCGCTGACCGCTGAATTTAAAAAAGAGAATGAAATACCTTGATGAAATTTCTATTTCGACGGCAGTGCCAAAAATCAAATTTTACGCCAAAACAGGAAATGTGTCAGTTGTAATACCGTTTTGCGATCTAAAAGCCATTAGTTGAACTTAAACAGGCGCAGTAAGCTAGCTAAAAGAATGCCCTTGTGTATAACTTGTTGATATGCAATAACCGGTATTTTTAAAATTCAGAATTCCTGATCCGCAAGAATTAGAGATGAGACCAAATCTTTCCAATATAGAGGTGATTTGCACATTTTTAAGGTGGGAGCCGACCTCCTGAGGTCCCATTGAGCTCAAATCTCGCAACTGAGTAAGGATGTCTGAAATTTCATTATTATTGACTTTTAGCACAACCGTCTATTCATCCTGGAGTTATAAAAAAAACTTATTTTTTAAAAAACCCTATTGACTTTTTTATAAAAATACGTTATACTTATTTATGGATACAATATACAATATTATGCATACGTTTGCATAACGCGGTATTTATCGGGAATTGATTGCTAAAACACAACACAAGGAGAGTAGGAGAATGGAAACTAGTAAAAAAACGCAACATATTGGGAATAAAGGGTTTACATTAATAGAATTGCTCGTTGTGATCGCAATTATTGCCATTTTGGCGAGCATGTTATTGCCGGCACTGAATCAAGCGCGTGAAAAGGCGCGCTCAATATCATGCGCATCAAATTTAAAACAAGCCGGGCTTAACTTTGCCTTTTATATGGATAGTTATGATGGCAGAATTCCGATGCGCATTGGGATGGGTGGTTTTGCACCTCCGTTAAACACCGCTTTGGTATGGTATAGAACTATGTATGAAGCTGGGATTTGTAAAAGCTATCCGATAAAACGTAATAGTGTCTATTCCTGCCCATCCATGACTAAAGCAACGAATACTGCTGGCACTCATTGGCTTGGATATGGGATAAATGCTGCGTCATTCTGGAAGGATTTTCGTAAAATTACAACAATTAGGAAGCCGAGTGCCAGAATGATTCTGGCCGACTCTAAGAATGATGGCAATAGTTATCACGTAAATAACATTCCTAGTAAACCCTATAAAATCAACCCACGCCATAACAGTGATTCAGCATTTAACAGCCTTTATGTTGATGGTCATGTGAAAACTCTAAAACATGTTTTCACTAATATAGAAGCCGCCGTTAACCCATCTGAGGCCAGGAATTTCTGGGGTGGTACTGACTGGTAGGCGAAATAATGATTTATGAATTTTGCAAGCGGATTTTTGATTGCTAAGATGAAAATCCGCTTGTACTTTTATTTGAAGCCTGAATGGAAGTGTTATTTAAAAATAATAAGTCCTTGCCATGTTGCGCCATAGCTTGAAGAGCGACGGCTGAACGGCTTTGCAATGTAAGGAGATTGATATAGGTTCAGCGTGCTGATAATATTCTCAAAAAGACACGCTGAAGCTGTGAACTCCAACAAGGCTGCCACCGCACACCGTTTCTGTTAGATAATTTTATCCAGTTCTGCCGGTTAAAATCTGCGACTATTTATTCTTCCATCCTTGCTCGATTATGATATGTATACTTTTTGCGAGAAATCATTCTGCTGCCTGTCACGCCATAGTATTTTGCGACGGCGGGTTAATCATTCTGTAAATATAATTAGTTAAAATTAGGAATAACATGAAAAAAATTATTAGTTTATTATTATTCGTAATGCTGACTGTAATGGTCGCGGTCAATGCCAAAGCTGAAGTGGTCTTAAAAAAAGTTGCCGACAGTAAAGCCGGGACTGTGCTGGAAATATCCAATAAATTTATTGCCTTAAAATTGTACCCTGACAAAGGCGGCGCAATCAAGTCATTTAAGTATGAAGGGACGGAGTTTGCGACCCATGAGGGGATGCTGAACGATCATCTCTGGGATCAGAAAATGCATGGTGATTTCTGGCAGAAAAAGTATAGTTATCAGATAAAAAAGAGTAAAGGATCTATAACCATCAAATTGAGTCGGGCCGGTGCATCCGGTACTTATCAATTTCTGGAGATTCACAAATCAATCACCATAACTGCCGATTCTCCGGTGCTGAAAATTACCTACAGTTGGTTGAATCGTAAAAATTCAATGTCAAAACTGGTTATTAAACCTTGGTTCCATTATCTAGTTTCCGGGGCAGGTGAAAACCACTATTATGCCCCGGAAACCACCGGGATCAAACGCTTTAACTGGAAGCCCGGCGACAAGGTAACCGAACGTTGGTTATACGAATGTGCCCGTGGTTGGGCTGGTGTGGTAAATCCACAGTCTGGCAAAGGGATAGTATTCACGCCGGAATACAAATATATCCAAAGCTTTTACAACTGGAAAAGCAGTAAACTGGCCACGCTTGAATGGCGCTATACGCCGATAACCATTCCATGCGGCAAAACATTCACCACCACTTTTGAGCTGATCCCATTCAACGGTCTGGATATGATCAGTGGTGCGGGTAATGGGGTTGTCGGTGAACTGAAGAATGATGCAGTGCGTATTTTTTCGGTAACAGCTGAAACCGTAAATGTCATCGTCACCAAACCAAACGGTACGGTTATTAAAAAAGCTGTAGTAAAACTTGTGCCAAATAAAATTACCACCGTCAAATTTGCCAAGAACCTGAATGTGTTGACCTGTAAGATAGAAAAGAAAGGCAAGCTATTGGTTGATCTGAAACGCGGCACACCGAAAAATCCATTGAAATTCGCTTGGAAACCGCAGCAAAAACGTTATCGTGAAGCCCAGGTTGCGATGCCTTGGCGTTATAAGATTGCCGCTAAACTTGATTTGCCCTATATTCCGGTCGCTAAACCCTGGGCTGGCGGTAAATTGAAAGTATTTTTCCTGCTTAACATCGCGGCAATTGCCAATGTTAACTCGCTCAAAGTACGGATGGATATTGAACCATTCTACACTACGCTACCCTATTCATGGTGGACATTGGGCTGGATTCCAACTAACCGCATGCCGACTGGATGGATTCAGTTAGCTAAATTAGTCCAGAAAGAGGCGCTTAAAGCGTTGCCGAATGAGCTTAAACAGACCGCACCGCAAGTTATAGTTGTCGGGGAAAGTTACACCTTAAAATACAGCAAACCATATTTTGGCTGGAGTTCTTTACCAAAAAAAATCCGTCAACAACTGTTGACTATGACCAAGAACGGCACCGGATTAGTTATTGTCGGTTCCACGCCAAAGCAGAGCCGCTGGACCAAGGATATTACCGCTATTTATCAACAGGCTGTGCCAGCAACTGCAATTACAGCAGACTTAGCATTACCAAATGAATTTAAAAACTGTGCGAAAATAGCTAAACACGGCAAAGGAACAATTATTTTTCTTAACTATCGTGCATCTGGTCTGTTGCCTCATTTAACCTACGAACAGGTCAAAAATCGCCTGCAAGAATCACTTTTTTCATTGCCCATCCGGGCAATTCTGGTGGCTGGTCATAAATTATCAACAACTGCTACTGTCGCCCAAACTGAATCTATCTACCTGCGTAATGGTATTGAATATAAAAGCAAACCACAAATTGCCGGCGAATATATGGTGGCTAAAATAGCTAAAAATAGTGCGGGTAAAGTATTGCGTTGGTCTTTTGTTAAAGAACAGGTGGTAACGACAAATTATCTAACCTCGGTTATGCCAACGAAGGAGCTGTTTAATGCTAATGAAAATATCGAAGTCAAGGTTAAACTGAATAGACCATTGCCTGGGGGACAACTGCAACTGGAATGTTTTGATAATTATGGACGTTTAGTCAAACGACTTACCGCCAGCAGCAATGTGAGCAATTATAGCTTCAACTTCAAAGTTGAAAATCCGCTGAGCGTAATCTATTCAGCCGTAGTCACGCTACAGCAACAGGGACAGGTTATATCACGCGAAAAGACCACATTGCACCTGCCTGATACCTTCGCCAACCGACCTCCATTTATGTTCCACCTCTGGGGAGGAATGATGTTGCAGATGCCGGAATATTATCTGATTAATACCCTTAATCAAGCTAAAAATATCGGTTTTGCCAGTATCTGTGAAGGTACAGGGTGGAAGATAGCCGAAAGTAGTAAATATAATGCTGCCGGAAATTTTCGCCTTGCTCTGATCAACCAGCATCGTGCTCTCATTAAAGGCCCAGTTGCGGCAAAAATGAATGCGCAATATAAAAAAACCAGTAAGACCGAATACCTAATCCGCCCCAAATGCTTCAGTGATCCGGCACAGCGTCAGGCGATTCAGGCTAAATTGAAAATCGGAGCGAGTGCCGTGACTAAATATGGCACCATGCTCTATATGCTCGGGGATGAAATGAGTTTGACTACTGAAGGTGGCGATCTGCCACTCGATATTTGCTTCTCCTCACATTGCCTGTATAAATTTCAGGCAGTACTGAAAAAACAATATGGTTCAATCGGTAATTTGAACCGCGTCTGGGGCAGTGCATTTAAAAACTGGGCTGCGGTAAAACCATTAACTCTGGAACAGGCAGTAAAGCAGCACCGCTGGGCTTCATGGATGGCACATCGCCAATTTATGGACAGTGTTTATGCCGATTTCTTTAAATTCACCTCAGAGGCGATTCAGACAGTTAATCCGGGAGCCATGGTCGGAGAAAGTGGCATTCATGATAAAATGAGTGTTTACGGCGGTTATGACTGGACTAAACGGATGAAATATGAAAAAACCGCTCTGTTCTATGGCACCGGCACCTTGCCGATGTCATTTGCTGACCGACATAAATTCAATTTCAGCAGTTGGTGTCTCGGTTATGCACAGGATCTGAAGAAGGAAAAATTTGACCTCTGGCAGGCCCTGTTCCGCGGTCAAAATATGATCAGCTGTTTTAATATCTCAATATTTGTCAACCCGGATCAGATACCCTCCTATTACGGGCGGGGGCTTACTCCGATTATCGCTGAGGTCAATAATGGGATTGGTGCCGCACTGGCAGTGGCAGATAAACAGACCTCGCCAATCGCCATCGTTACATCACAAAAATCGCTACTTATCTCATTCATTCAGAAACATCTGGGGGTTATTGACACTTATCAGCTCTATCGTACCGGAACTAATATGTGGAAAGATATTTTGATGAAATATGGTTACTCTCCCTATTTTATTGATGCCGCGCAACTCAATGTGAAAACGCTTGCCAAGCTAAAATGTCGGGTAATTATTTTGCCGATGACCTATGTGCTGAGCGAAAAAGAGGCCGATGCTGTTCGCCGTTTTGTCAAGCAGGGTGGTACGGTTATAGCTGATGCCGCTACTGCGACCTGGGATGCCAACGGAAATAAGCTTGCCAAGGGGCGACTTGATGATCTGTTTGGGATTAAACGTCATAACTCAAAATTAACTTCAACCTCTATCAGTTATAAATTCAGTGGTAACAAAATATCTGCTTCAATTATCGAAAGCGGCTTAACTCAGCAGGGTAAAGTTATTGCCAAACAAAGCAAGGGTGGTGGAAGTAGTTTCTTCGGCTCTATCAGTTTCGGCAGCAAATCCGCCAATAACCGGATAACGGTTAAGAGTTATGGTAAAGGTAAAGCCTATTATTTTGGTGCACTTGGTCTGAAACTTAACTATCCAACCGGTGCAATGCCACTTGAACTGCTCAAAACAGCTGGACTCAAACCATCGATTACCATCAGTTCCGGCAAAAATATCCTACCATCGGAAAATGGCACATTCAAATCCGGTGAAATCAGTTATTTTGGGGTTATTATTGATGAAAAGCGTGACAAATCAGCTAAAAAGATTATATTTCCGATAAAAGGTTATGTTTATGAAATACGCTCAGGCAATGATTTAGGTTTGGCTCAGGCAGTAGCTTTACCGGCAAAACCTGACGGCGCTAAACTGTTTGCCATTGTGCCACGTGTACCTGAACTTGACATCAACTTGACAGGTTCATGCAAACGCGGTGCGGCGGCAATATTAAGTATCAAAAGCAATATCAAGGGAAAATATCCCCTGAATATAACAGTTCGCAACCCACAGGGTAAAATAGTAAAACCGTTGGCAAAAAATCTATTTGCACCAGTGAAACATGCCGTACCATTTGCGTTGAATGATCAACTCGGAACTTGGGAAATCATCATAAAAGATGTCATAACGGGCAAAGTAATTGTAAAAACAGTAGAGATAAAATAGAGGGGCGAACGTCCAACATCGAACATTGAACATCGAATTTTAAATGGATGAAAACAGGAGAATGAAGAAATAACGAGAAGATAAAAACGTCAAAAAAAAGGGAAAAGATCATGAAAAAAAGTATGATATTAATCGCAATGATGGTAATGACAAATTTAGCTGTTTCACTGCCGGTGAAGATAACTAAAAAAATATTGAAAAACGGGGTTACAGCCCATGAATGCACCTTTATCACTGGGAATGTTAATTACCGATTAAACTTTCACTCGACGCTCAAAGATGACCGAGAATATATCAAAGGCATTGGGTTAATGGGGGGCGTTAGTGCTAAGCGTTTTTCCAAACGCGGTTGGTGGTATGGCCCGAACGGTTTTTTAAAACTAAACGTCTGGGGTAAAAATATTTTTAAGATGCCGGTAACTTATAAAAGTGATGATGGAGTTATCGAGTTTACCTTCAGTGAAGGCAATAAAACGGTGAAAATTATTTTCAGAGCCCAGGAGAATGATGATAAACTTTTCATGGGAATCGATTTTTCAGAGTCACCGCAACGGGGAGTAATGAAATTGACCTGTTATCCGGGGAATATGCTGAAAAAATATCCTGAAAAACGTGATCGTTATGCTAACACTGCCAAACGCAGCATTCAATGGCAAAAAAAAGTTTCGCGAATAAAACTGGAGAAAGATGAATATTGGATTTACTATGAAGACCGTAAATTTGATACTTCAAAAAGTACATACTTCAGTACCTGCGCCTTACTATATAACCCGAATGAGGTCAAAGCCGTTAACCTGTTGGTCAGCTCTTATGCTATTGTAACTGAAGTGCTATTTTCACCGGACAAACAGAACTATAACTTTATACTCTGGGAGTTTCCCGGCCGCAAAAATGCCAAATGTCTAGAAGCAATGAAAAGCCTGGAAATCAATTTTAACTAACCCCCCGTTTAAATTACGAATTATGAGTGATGAATGATGAATGGCCTGGGAATGCTGTGCTCCAGCTCGGCAATAAAAAGGAATTTTAAAAATGTCTAAGAAACCGAATGTTTTATTTATCTGCACCGACCAGATGCGGGCTGATGCTATGGGCTGTTCCAGTGATAATCTGGTTCACTCCCCTAACCTTGATCGGCTGGCAGCCGAAGGTTGCCGATTTGAACGGGCCATGACCCCGGATCCGGTCTGTGTTCCGGCCCGGGCAACGATGATAACCGGAAACTATCCCCACCGTTGCACTGGAATAAAGAATAATTCAGGTGCCGTAAAAGCTGACCAAACGGTTATGCCTAAGTATTTTGCCGACCATGGCTATGCCACCTATGCGGCCGGCAAATTACACTATGTTCCATACTCGCCACCAGGCGAAGAACGTTTGACCCATGGTTTTGAACAGGTAAGTATAATGGAATCGGGTAGAATGCTTGCTCAGTTTGATCCTAAAGGTGAATTAACTGGGGTTGAAGATTATTATGACTATCTGTCTGATGTCGGCTGGCATGGTTACACCAGGGCGCACGGTATTGGTAACAATGATATTCATCCCGGCGTGTCACCACTGCCGGAAGAACATTTTGTTGATACCTGGGTCGGCACGACCACCTTGAAGAATCTGGAACAACATCGTCAAGCAAAAGCGGATAAACCATTTTTTATGTTTATGTCTTTTCCTAAACCGCACGCGCCGTATGATCCGCCTGAGCCCTATCATGCCATTCATGATCCACGTAAAATGCCTGCGCCATTAGTCGCCAAGGGGAACACATTGCGCTCACAAAACAAAGAGCAGGAGAGTATTACGCACGGCTGGCCAATTTTTTCACCCGAAATGAAGGCGGTTTCAAAGGCCTACTATTACGGGCTTATTTCCTGTTTGGATGCTCAGATCGGGCGGGTGCTTGATGACTTGAAAGCCAACGGTGAACTTGATAATACAATCATTATCTTCACCAGTGACCACGGAGATATGCTTGGTGATTTCGGCTATTTTGCTAAATCATGCTTCTATCGCGGCAGTGTGGAAGTTCCACTAATCTTCCGTTATCCTGAAAAAATTAAAGCTGGCCTTGTTTCAGACGCTTTCGCGGGCTTACAGGATATTTTTCCAACTCTGACGTCATTGGCAGGCATCCCGTTTAGTGACGAAAACATCGATGGCGACAATCTGGCAACTGTACTGGACGGAACCGGTGAATTGCAGCGTGATTATTTTGTCTCATATTATGCGGACACGCCTGAACAGACCATTATGATAACTGATAAATATTATAAATATATCTATGCTGAACGTGGCGCGATTGCTGAATTCTATGATCTCGCCCAAGATCCGAATGAGCTTGAAAACATCATTAATGCGCCAGCGGCAAAACCGGAAATAGACCGTCTCAAAACCGCTTTACAGCAGTGGTTAAAAGAAAATGGCGAAACTCAGATGATGGATTTGAATGGTAATTTCATCAACTCAGACCCCATAGATATTTCAAAAGTTGAATTCAAATTAAACACCATGGGTTGGCGCTGGTATTAACAGTCGAAAATTTGAGGTTTCCTACAGGAAACAATATTGTGTTGATAATTACCCACCACGATGTGGTGGGCTAAAGACTCACAAAAAAATAACTTGGATTTTTCGCTTGCTTGCAAACAGCTGCTCTGCGTTACGAAAATATTTATATAGTGCTACTATGTAAACAGTTTTGTGCCTTAATCAGCTGTTCGCATCCTACGCGAAACTCTCCAACTTATTTTTGAGTGAGCCCTAAGGTAAAGAAATCCTTACAGGATTATTAATAAATTTTCTACTGATTTTTTTTTAGTTCCGGCGTAGCTGGTTATATTTAAAGCACACTATCAGCTAAATAAAAACTCAAAATCCTTTTGAAAATCTACCATTTTTACACTTTTTCATAGGAATAATTGACAATTAAGGTCGACGGGTTATATATTGATGATATTTCTAAACATGCCGGGAAACTAAAAGCGGTTAGAATTCAAGCTGTTTTTAAGAATATTCCGATTCAACTAGCTAGGAGCACACTGGCGTGAAGAAGTTTGTGTTCAAAGGTGTTTTACCTAATGGTTCCAGATACTCCTTGCTTGAAGGATCTATTGATACCGTTTTGCGATCTAAAAGCTATTAAAGAGCTGCGCAGTCGAACTTAAACAGGCGCAGTAAACTAGCTAAAAGAATGCACTTGTGTATGAGTAGTTAATTAAGGCGGGACTGGTAATCAAAGTGTCAATATGTAATAATGCAAAATTACCACTGCAAGCCTATACAGATGAAAAACGCTTTAAGCTAGCTTACTGAATTATGAGACTTCATGCTCTCAAATAAATATTGCAGTTTATAGCATTATCCTAATTAGACCTTCCTTCAGCGTTTTGCAGAGACAGGAGTTGTATTTCGTAACTGCTTTACTGCCAACCCAACCTGTTCCCCCAGCCGAGCCTGTCTCTTGAACGGTGAATATGCCCATGCCAACGGCATGCTGGGCTTGACACATCGTGGATTTGAAATTAATGATTATTCAAAACATATTATTCATCCTCTAAAAAATCATGGTTATTACTCTACTCTGCTAGGACATCAGCATATTATTCAGCGTGACAGAGAACATGAAATTGGCTATGATGAGATCATTGACCGGTCGCAATGCAATAACAGCATTAGTATCACTGATATTGCTCCATTAGCAACAGATTTCTTTAACCGTGATCATCAACAACCGTTTTTTCTTGAATTGGGCTGTTTTGAAACTCATCGTGAGTTTCCAGAGCACAATGTAACTAATGATCCACGCTGGGGGCGGCCGCCGGAAATTCTGTCGGGTACACCGCAGACCCGTATAGATACCGTCTATCTGACTTTGCACGGCTATGGTATTGTTGTTAGAAGATATTCCACTCCCTCTGTAACCATAAAGAATAATATAATTAATAAAGGTAAACCCCCAGTTTTACTGGTGGTATTTGACTGATAGCTACCGTTATTTTGTTTTTAATAATTTAGATTGATCGACAAATGCGGCGGCCTTTGCTGCAACCTTTTCCAGGTAATTTTTCTTATCCGAAATTTCGATAAAAAAACTTTTGCCGAATATTTTACCGTCAGAACATCTGGTTAGTTTCAGATTAATGATTATTTCATCTTCTTCTTTAAAAATACGGCCGGTAACAATATAATCGGCATTGATTAGCGCGGCAATCTCCATATAATTGTTTTTCACCAGACCGGAACGTTTAAGCTTGCGTTCTTTCATTATTTTATTGAGCTCTTCCCGTTCAACCATTTTTATATCGTCATAAACGCTTAATTCGGCAAAGAGCAGAAGACTGAATGCCGCGCCGGTGTTAGATTTACCGTTCATGACATTTTTAAAATCAAAAACCGCAATCACACTCTTGTTTGCGGCAAACGTACAAAATGAACCAGTAATTAGTAATATTAATGTAATTAAAAGTTTCTTTTTTTGCATATTTTAATTTCCTACGTTTTAATCCTACAAGTGGGTTTATACCGCGCTTGCATTGAGTTAGCTGCTCATTAGCAAGTGACGGTTTTGGCAAAACCGCCATACGTTACATTCTATCGGCGCATCTGTTTAAAGTATTTATCATTTTCATCTACTGGCTGCAACATATAAATCGCCTGTATAGCAACACGGGCTAATAACCGGTTTTTACTTTTCAGTTGTTTTTTGAGCAATGGAATACTGGCTCTGTCGCCGATTTCAGCTAAAGCGCACATTGCGGCGATTTTTACCGTAAAATGTCTTTTACCTTGTAGTAGGTTTTTCAATTCCGGGATAGCTGATTTGGCGTAAACACTCATCGCTGCCAACAGTTCGCATGCTTTTATACTTAATTCGTCATCATTTTCGCAAGTAATCTTGATGATTTCAGGCAGCGTATCAATTGCAATCGCCAGTAAAGCTTTTTCACAGTCTCTGCGGTTAATTGGCGATAACACTACTTGTTTTAATAAATGTCTGGCCAGCCTATTTTTATAGTAAGGTGATTTTATTTTGATCAATGCTTTAAATGCGGCACTGTAAGCCATGCCAACCTTTTCAATATTTGAAATATACGACTTAAACAGCACTTGCTGAGTTTTTGCTGACAGATCCTCGAACGGGAAAAGTTTAGCCCACCATAGTTTATTCGCCTGTGCCGGAACCAGTTTTGCATATTTGCGATCAACACGCGGAATTAAACTGCCTTCCCTGGGACTCCATCCATACGGGATACTGATATTTGAATTAATAATGGCAAGTGCATTTTTTTTACTTAACTTAGAATTGCCGCATAACAGGACATAACTGTATTGTAACATCGAAGGGCAGCGACAGCCTTTCTCATGACCTTTTTTGCGGGTTGTTTTATCCCATTTTAACAGACGTCGGTAGGTGTCATCGTAATCACCGCTGGCTCTTGCGTAATTATAGAGAAAATGGGATGACATTATTGCTGATGCATTGGACCACATTATATTTGCAGCAGATGGCAAGCCGGTTTTACCAGTTAAAGCCCATTTGATGGCAGGATATAGCTGTTTATCTCCTTTAGACTGTTTTATATATTTAAAATTCTTCAAAATTGCCGCAGTTAACTTTTGGTTAACTCCAATTATAGATAGCATTGAATAGGAGATTGCGGGGGGAGAACTGTTTAGTTTGAAATATTTGATAATATCTTCAGCCAAATCATTGGGGATTTTTCTGGTCCGTTTTATTAGCTGGCAAAAAGCCTTAGTATTCTCATCATTTACAGCTTGTTGCTTAAGCATATCTCTCAGAAGATTAAGTCTATTCCAATGAACAAGCCAATCTTTTGCATCCTGGGTGTATATAGCTGTAGTAGTGTGCTTAAAACGCTGCATATAATAATCATATCTCTGTTTACGCATTTTTTCTCCACTAAATTTCTGCTCAACCCAAAACTGCCTGTCATATTTTTTAATCAAATAGCTGCGATTGATTTTAGGATACCCAGCTCGCTCTTCTTTAATTGCTTCAAAATATTCTACGCCAATTGGGCCACGTTTTAACAACACATAGGGAATAATTGCCTTGCTTGCGGCGGCTCGATAGTAGCTGTCATAGGCTTTAGATTTGTAGTATAAATAGAGTAGATTGGTAATATTAGGCGATTTTGCTGGATGTCGAGACAAATAGGCGAGGACGAAATAGTTAAATTCAAGTTTATCAAATGGCATAAAGTCCAGTTTGAAAACTTTTCTTTTCAATAGTTTTTCAATTTCCCAGTCAATAAGCTGACGATTATTTTCAACAAAACAGACCCACTGCCATGACTGTTTTTCTGGCTTGAATCCAAGATCAAAATAGTAACGGCTTTCCATAAACCATTTCGTGATATTCTTACCATGCAGAGAACTTTTCCCATAACGGTCGACAACAGCTCCAGCATTGAAACTGGCATTTACTATGACTGCAAAAATTAACATAAAACTTGTCATGACTATTTTGATCATTTAGGCGCCTCTGCTTTTCCCGTAGTTTTGAGTGCCGCGACCTGCTTAAAATGTTCTACCCGCCAATCCTGATATGCTTCAACTGCCGGTTTGCCGAAATAGAGATTGATTAACTTCTCTGCATTATAACGACGATTTAAAAACCATTTCTGTGCGGCAGCATCATTCTTCATTCCCAAAACCAGATAATTGAAAAGATCATGATTCAACTTATCGCTATAATAGACCATAATCCTGTCGAGTAATTTCCGGGGAAACCATCTTATGTCCTGATTAATACCATCCATCAAGATCAGTTTAGTGACTAATGAAACATTTCCAGACTGTGCCAATGTATAGACATAATCATTTACATCATCATAGTCAAAGTGAATTGATTTATTCTTTAATAACAGCTTAAGTATTCTTATGGCTTTTTTATTTTTCCGGTACGCCATGAAGATTAAAAAGCTTTCTCCTATTCTACTTTCTCGATACCCTTTAATTGTTGTCGGAATTGCTATGTTTAAAAACTTCCGGTATACTTTCCTAGCTTGGGCATTGTTATGTTTAGCCATATACTCAACTGCCAATATTTGGTATAATTTATAGCTACGAGGATCAAATTTCCCTTTTCTTCTTACTGTAGCATCATAGATTCGACATGCCTCGTAGGCAAAATAACGAATCATATCCTGATTACTTTTCAGCTCAGCCACTACACCACGCTTGGAAATTTGATTGATAAAATTAAATCGCGGCAGTGATATTTTAGGGTTATTTTTTAATTCAAAAAAAGCTCTGACTTTCGAGTAAGAATAGAGCCGATCAATACCAGAGACCTGCTGTGAATATAGTTTGAAGAAGTAACCTAATCTTGTATAAGCCAAAACCTTATCAAGGTTTTCTGAAAATGGATCTACTGAATTCCAGCCCTGTTCAAAAACAATAACTGATGGTTTACAGACTGCCTTAATCTGACGTTCCTGGGATTTTGAAAATGTTGGCTCATCCGTTGACACAACAAACCCCAACGAACGGGTGTAATATTGTCGGTAAAGGTTTTTCATCTCAAAGAAATTACTCACGGAATAGCGATCCGGATAGCCACGCCGGGCTCCATAAAGCCATATTCCATATTTCTGCACAACTGGTGACAAGATACCTTTAGACATTGGTTTGCCTGGAATATTTAATACCAGCCTGTTCGTTCTGCATGGTTGATCAGGTGCCCATTCCGCACTGATAATATCCCGGTCAATAAAGTAGAGTTTCTTCAGATCTTGATAGTTGCTAATATAACGGCGAGAAAATTTTCTAACTATTTTTTTGTTACCAACAGTATATAGCCCTGTTCCCGCATAATCTATATTTTGCTTACTATAGTTATCATCCAGGATTACCTGTGTCGTCATGATAACCTGTCCTCTTACCGTTGATTTACCATGAAAAACCTGCTTTTTATCTTCAGCTTTAATTGTTACTTTGTTATTCGGTTGAGATGAACCATTTTTGGCTAACTTCATCACCTTATTATAATTATCTGATACCAACTTTGGACAATCATCCATCTCCAGCATCGTATCATAGAGTTCAAGCACACGCTTATAATCCTTCAAAGTAGAATAATATTCACATAACAATCTTCCTGTGCGGGAATTCTGGTCACTCTTCCATTTTGCTTCTAGCATTTGAATTGCTTTGGCTCGGTAACCATCTTTCCACTGGCGCTTTACCAGATCGTAAAAATTGACCGAGTTGCTTTTCTGTTTAGCTATTGCTGTTTTAGGGCGTGGGATATATCTGGATCTCTTCGAGCCGTAGATTGATCGACCGAATTTTTGGAGCAAATCATTTCTCAGCCGCCAGGGTGCCTGCACTCGGCGTCTAGTGCTGGCATAGTGAAACTCTGAAATATGAAAATCGGCTTTAATTTCATTACTAAGTCTGAATTTTGCCGCCCACTGCGAGAGTTCCGTCGCTACATTTCTGATTTTACCGGTAAAGATTTTACTGCCAAGCACTTCTCCGGTAAATGCGTCACTAGCCTGGACATAATAACTTTTGTTTTTGCCAGAACGCCACATACGACCAGTCAGCAATATTTCCCTGACCATTTTATCAATTACGCTGTGTCCTTTATCAAAACGTCTGATGCGTTCACGAAAAACCTCATCCCAATCACTTTGAGACAGAATTTTAATCGTTTCACTGTTTTCGCCAAGTGATAAAAAGAGCGATTCAGATATTGCTTCGTAATTACGGATAACAAATTGTTCATTCACCGGCCGCAATGGCGGACAGATTATATTTGTCGGTTTAATATCTCTTTGCCGGCTATCGGCACAGGTTTTAAATTCCAGAGTTTGACGAACCTTTGTAATGAGCTTATTTACAGCACCTGCCATATCCTGTTCATTGCCACTAATCGGCAGGTCAGCAATTCGCCAATAGACAGTTTTTTTGCTGGCATTTCTACCGGCAATATGTTTTTTAAACAACCATAATTCAACGCCGTTACCATCCTGGCGTGAATAATCTTTCAGCTGAATTGCATAGTCTGCCTCTTTCATTAAAAACTGTTGACGCAGTTTGGCAGACAGAGCGAAATACTTTTCATCCATAATATAGTTTCGTGTCTCACGGTCATAGAAGACCATATCACGCTCTTCCTTTACCCGGTTGATTACTGTCGCCAACAGTTTATGAGCGGTAATACCGGTATTTTCATAGCGCAGTGAATTTTTCATCAGTTCAATCCGTACCGGATGCGGTCTGTTTTTAGCTGAAGGGATAGTTATACTTACTCCCTCAAGCGTATCGTCACCCTGAGCAACGAATGGATTAATCAGTTGCTGGATTTTCTTTTTAAATTGCTCAATTCCGTAATCAGAACTCCAACGTACCGCATTATAAATTCCACGTTTTAAGACAAGATTATAACTGATTAGTTCGCCGGGTGATATGTCTTCATCAAGATAACCGGTTTTGCCGGGCTGCTTAATAGTTTTTAACAACTTGCGATTTTTACTGAGTTCTAGATGAGGCACCATTGTAAAATATTTTTTGGGCAGCTCTTTGCTAATATCATCCCAGGATACCTTCACCTTGCCATCAAGATATTCCACTTGCGGTATCGGCGGTGGCGGCGGCAGAAAAAATTCCATTGTCGCCCGTTTGACTTGGCCTGCTTCAGACAGATATTTAAAGTCCAATTTAACCAAACCGCCAAACGGATACCCCAGACTTAACTTAGATATATAGCACTGGATCATTTTTCCCGCCCGCCTGATATTCTCTTTTTTAGTTTGACGAATAAATGTTGGGATCTGCTTAACTCCACCAATTGAAAATCCGGTGATCTTAAACCCAGGATTTTTCCTGAATGAAAAAATCAGCTGCCTGGTTCGATTATCGAAATGGGAATAGATGACATCACCTTGTGCAACTTTAAGACCTGAAGAACGGGCCAACTTGTTATAGATGCGGTCGGCACTTTGCATATTTTTTTCAGAATCAGGCGATGAAATCACATATTTGTCAAGTTTTAACTCTTTGATGATAGAACCATTTTCACGACACAGAAAAACCCGATGGTATAGGGCGAGTTGATTAGGTGCAATTACTTGTTTAAGAGAATAATTGAATAATGCATATTTATTTGATACAGATTGTTCATAGTGCTTCTTGCGACGTGCTAAAAAGCTCTTTTTTACCCTTTCTGGAGCATTTTTCATGCTCGCAGGCAGTTCAAGTAGCTTTTTTGCAAAACGAGCAGAATAACTTTTCCCCTTAGCTTGCTTAATCTGAGCAACTCGATCATAGACAAGTTTATATTCGCCGGTTGGAGCTGAACTTTTATAAATTTTCATCCGTAGTGGAACTTTTACTGTTAATGGTGGAGTAACTTTAAGTTCCCAATTAAGTAGCAAAACACGATTCGGCGAAGTCGGTGTCCCAGGCGTTATTTTTCTCAATTTATGGTGATTAATGCGATATTCATTGCTATTTTCTGCTTCGGTAATATTAATAGGAAAATTAATCAATTTTTGAGTTAGTGGACCAGTGTCCTGTTCTGGTTCAGTCGTAGTAAACTGTTCAGCAGTTTCAGTTTTAGTTTGATTTGAACCTGTAACGTTCGCCAGTAATTGATCCATCTGTTGACCAATTGTGGCAGTTATTCCCCCCCCATTTGCCTGGTACCATTCCCAGCCATAGAAACCGCCAATACCAATAAGTCCAAGAAAAACCATTCCCATGATTACTTTCATAACAATTTTTGCTTTAGACACGGATGATGAAATAATTTCACCGGTTTTAGTGAACTTGGAAATTCCCGCAGTTTTTCCATTTTTCTGGTTTTTCCCACACCAGGCGCAAATTACCGCATTCTCAACGATATCACGCCGGCAGAACTTACACGCGACCTTCTTCATACATGTTCCTTAAATAGACCTATTTTTACTTATATATAAATCTTAATTTGTTAACATATAAAATATTATGCTTTATTATTCGACAACCGAATCTTTATATAAAAAAACCTTTTCAAATACGACGCCAGTCAGATTTGAAACCTTCATGTTGAAAAAAGTTTTGGTTGTGGCTTTGTTTCTCTGTGAAACTCTGTGTCTAGCCCCAAGGCCCTACTACTTCAACTGTGGCAGGATGCGTTTGGCTAGTTTGCGTCCGGCTTGCGCCAGAGCATTTTTGCAGGCGATATCCAATGACAGAGCCGGAACGGTTTCTGTCTGGCGATCAATCATGATAATTTTACCGGCTTTATCGGTTACTTTTATCTCGACTCGTGCCTGTCCGGTAAAGAACGTTCCGATTCTGCCACCGCTGACGCCGAAAGCTTCACCTTTGATCAGGAAATCAGCTTCAGATTCGTTATCAACTAATGTAAAGCCGACCTTGCCCAAAATTACCTGCAATTCAGTCTGCACCGCTGGATCTGGTACATTAACAACAGTTTCAGCGACCTTAACAAAAACTTTGGTTCCGGCAACATTGCCTAACTGTTTTTTCAACTCTGCAACCAAATCCTGTTGTTTAAGTGGTGCCGGCAACAGTTTTTTACTTTTAGCGATTAGCAGTTTTGCCACTTTTTCACCGAGCTGTTCAGCTAAATCTGTGCCTGACGCTTTGCCAGACACGCTACAACCAATAACACTGCTGGTTTCGACACCGATAACCTTGGCGATGACATAGGTTTTAGTCGAAGTTTTAAATACCGAGCCGGTAATCAGAATTTTTGCCCCGGTCAATTGACCAATCCTGTTTTGGCTCTCTTTGGAAACCAAGCCTGACGCATTAAGCTGCAATTCATCAAGTATTTTGTTCAAATTTTCCCGGCTAACCATTGAAAACAGCCCTTTCATTTCCAGCGTTACCAGTAAAATATCAGCTATTTGACTGCCTTGCCCTTTGACCGCCATACTTTTGGCTTTAAACGGCAGAATCGCGATTGTCGCCGCCAATGCTTCAGGTTCAGCTGCCTCGATCGTCACCGGTTTTGATGTTTTTTCAGTTGTGGCAAATAGATTTAGACTACCACCGATAATCAACAGTGCCGCTACGATACTAATAACATTACTTTTTTTCATTTTACTCACCTTATTTTTAACTTACATTATTACTATTATTTTAATTGCGTCCGTTTGTAGTTCCCACTTCAGTGGGTGTTATTCAGCATCTTTAGATGCGTTGCTCGCTGAAGCTTGCGGAGACACCACCTAAAGGCGGAACTACAAACAAATTCACACAAACTAGTTAATTAAACGTGCCTTGAGCATTAATGCGGCCTCTGGTGTTTTGTCCAAATTTTTATACACCGCATCCGCGATAATTATAATTTTTCCGGTTTGATATTTTACCGCTACCAAATCGCTTTGTCCGTTATTACAGCCAATCATTAGCTTTTCTTTACTATATATAACGCCTAGCCTCCCGTTACTCTTTGCTTTGTTTGCAGAAATAATGGTTATTTTTGCCATTTTCCCCAACGGCAGGAATATTTCGCTTTCATCATTCGGGGCAAACATTATCAAAGTAACCCCGCGTTTCATCAATTCCTGCAACATGCCGATATTATCGGCATACTCTTTCGCTGCACAAAATATGACCTTGTTTGCCGGATTTTCAAATCCGTCCAAAGCTTTTTCCGGCAATCCCATACCAAGTTTATTGAGTCGGACAATTTCATGTTCCGGCAGAACTGCACCGGCGTGTTGTTTTTTCAGTTGTCCAGCGATAGAGGCAAAAATCTGTTTAGAATAGATCTCAAGCGGTTGTTTAACTAACAATTGCCGGTTAAATTTTATCAGCAAATTACATTTCAACTTAATGCCTGGTTTCAATTTATCAAATTTCAGTGGCAGGATTAATTTATTACCAGTTTGCGGTGCTAATTTTCCACCGGCAATAAGCCGATTTTCTCCAGTAACTAGCTGCCAGATAAATTTGACCGGAATCTTCTTTTTGACATTTGGCAGCAAATTAACTGAATAGCGAATTTCACTGTCATCATAATAACGTTGAACCTGCCCTTTTGCCCACCCTGTGGCATTGAGCACGATTATAAAGCTACAGAGTAATATTTTAAAATATTTTTTCAATATTCAACTCAATGTTTAATATTTAATGTTTAATATTCAACTTCCGCGGCAGGATTCCCCGGCAGTTCATGCCCGTCACCCACTCACCCACTCACCCACTCACTTTCATTAATGAAGGAGCGGAACTTCCAACAGTTAACTGTTCACTTTTGACTGTCTCATATCCTGCATGCAGATTGGAACAGTTGATATTCATGACCTTGATATTTAAAAGCAGAGACTAATTGCTTTTCGTTTAATTTCAACAAATTTGAAGTCTTGATTTTAACAGTAGTTTGTGCGTCAAGTTGTAGAGCTAAATCTGTATCTACGGTCAATACTTTACCATCAGGTTGATAGACCCAGACTGAACCTGTTACTCCCTCGGCATTAAGTTCTGAAGAGTTATTGCTGGATGTCGCAATTGCTAGTGCAATTGTTTTACCGTCACTGGCACGCTTAAGTGAATAATTGACCATAATATTCCGCAGACTTTTGCCGCGGGCATTGAAGGTATTCAGTTCATTATTAATTAGACAGAGTCCGACCGCCTGTTCGGGAAAGAGACGCTTTAACTGCTGCATTATTTTGGCATCGCAATTAGCTACGGTTTTAACCTTTTTCGAGCCTGGATCGGCCGGAATATTTATCAATGTATTCAAAGGGAGCAGGACAAACAGTACCGCCGCGGCAATCGCAGTTACTATCCCAACTACCCACAAAGTTGTTTTATGCTGTGCATCCCTACTCTTCTCCTCGCCTGCTGCTGCAAAAAATTTAGCTTTGAATTCCTCCGTTGCCATAAATTGCCCCGGCTGATGCTGTTTGTCGTACTCTTGTAAAATTTTATCTAATTTATCTAATTTATCTTTTTGTCGAGTAGGCATAATATATTTCCTTTCTTTTAGATTTAATTTCTTTTGTTGTTGGCTTCACCCTTTCGGTTGTGAAGTACCTAATTATTTAAATCGTGAGTAACGAACATCAACGCCCCTCAC
>JAKIUY010000190.1 GCA_021647315.1 Victivallaceae bacterium | reverse complement strand
TTCAACTAATATTCAATTCCCAATGCTCAATTTTCAATTTCAAAGTTTTTTTCTTCACTTCATCTGTTGGATATTCCGTGTGCGATATTGGATATTCAATTTTTTCCTATTTCGCACGAGTCATTAGATCTTATTTGAAACAGGTTTACGGTTTATTAAAATCAGTTGGTAAATATTGGCATTTGAGGTTGACGAACTTATGCCGAGCATATCTGGTATGGTTTTATCGTATAGCTGAACTCATATTTGCCGGGCTGCAGTTTATAGCAATCAAGGGTGTCGGGGCCGCAACTGTGGCTTCCCAAACCGCGTTGATGCAGGTCGATATTGACAATTACTTCCTGCCGCATCTTTAATTCACTGGAATGTAATGCTTTGAATAGAGCATTTGAGGTTAGGTGACTGACGGAGAATTCAAACAGTGAATCTGTACTGAACTCTATGCCGATCTTATTATTCTCCAGCTTAAACCAGCTGACATCGGTATGATTACCATGTTCCTGCGGCATAATATATGGCACATATTGTTCCGTTACTGTACTGTCGTACAGTCCTATTGCTGCACCAGCTTTACGATCCCAGTAACTTTCATGAGGCCCACGACCAAACCACTGTAGATTTTCGAAGCCTGGTTGAAGCACCATCATTACACCAATTCGCGGTAACTCCGGCACTGTTGCTTCTGCGGTAATCTGATTGGCTACATGAATTGAACAATCCTGCCGTATAGTGTAAATTTGTTCATGACGAATGACATTCTTCCCGGTCTTGCAGGAGCCGAACTGAACAATTTTAATTTCCACATAATCCGGTTTTTCTGTTACATCTACTGTGCCGTGACTTAACTCAAGCATATTTAACCCGGCATTAAGCCATTTTCCCATTGGTTTGGCATCCTGCCCACTCCAACCTTTAATACCATCATTGTCAGTCGCAGCACGCCAGATATTCAATTGTGGTGCACTCTCAATTATCTCAATTCCCTGCCAGGTGATAGAAGAGATAATGCCAGTTGATTGATCTATGATGATTTTCAGAGCACCAACAGTAATACACTTTCTGTCTCCGTTAGAGGTTAGTGAAATTTTATGGCTGGAAATTAGGCCAGGTTGCTCTGCACCGGTAAACGGTATCGCAAATTGTTCCCAGCCCATTTTATGTCCAGCTGGAACTCCGAGCTGGTCTGTTATGGTAGAAAAAGATAAATTTAGGTAACAGAGTTGCCCGGTAATTAAATTCGGTTTGTTCAGTTCTATAAAATAAATCCTGTTTTCCCGTGGATCAATATCTAACTCCGGCAATTTGCCATCTTGAACAGTTACACCATCAACCTGAAGTTCCCAGTGGCAATCCAGCCAGTTCAGCTTTGAAAACCAGTTTTTATTGGTAATTTTTATTTTGCCATGTGCTAGATCAATGGCTTCGACGCCAACTGGTTGAGCCAGCTTTTTAAATTCATACATTGCCGGATGCGGCGTCCGATCCGGCCAGATCAGACCATTGATGCAGAAATTTTTATCATTTGGTTCATCACCGAAATCTCCACCGTAAGCCCAATGCCATTCACCACCTGGCTGATGACATTCAGTCTGCGCCTGTTTGATATCATACAGTTCAACAGCCGTCGCTGATGCCTGTTGTAATTTATCGTCGGCGCGTTGCAAAATACCTTGATCAACCCAGTCCCAGATGTAACCGCCCTGCAGTCCATGACAGTTTTCAAATGCCTCGAAATACTCCTTCAGATTACCATTACTGTTACCCATAGCGTGTGAATATTCACACATAATATAGGGACGATGTTCTTTGGTGTAATGAGCCCATTGCTTAATCAAATCTACATGCGGGTACATCGGACAGATAAAATCGGTTGCGCAAGTATTGTCACGCTGATAATCAGGTTGTCCCTGTGCCCAGTTTCCTCTAACTGCACCTTCATAATGGAGTAAACGTGATGGATCCCTGCGTCTGATCCAACCGGCAAGCGCATCATGATTCTGACCATAACCGGTCTCATTGCCCATTGACCATGAGTAGATACATGGATGATTCTTATCACGTTCAACCATGCGCATGCCCCGATCAAGGAATGCATTTGCATAGCGCTGGTCGCGGCAGATTGTATCATAAAATGCATGGGATTCAATATTTGCTTCATCAACTACATAAAGACCATATTCATCACACAGATTGTAAAATTGCGGATCGTTCGGATAATGAGCAGTTCTGACCGCGTTGAAATTAAACTGTTTCAATAAACGAATATCAGTCAGCATTGATTCCCGTGAGATAGTTTTTCCGTAAGTATCATCATGTTCGTGACGATTGACGCCTTTGATCAATACCGCTTGACCGTTGATCAACAGTTGACGATCTTTGATTTCATATTTTCTGAAACCAATTTTACAGCTGGTAACTTCAACCGTTTTGCCTGCCGGATTTAACAGTTTAATTATCAGAGTATAAAGGTTAGGCGTTTCATGATTCCACTGCAATGGGGTAGGGACCGGCTGCCTGAATACCTTTAACCACCCTCGGTCAATAACTTCATCATTATCCCGGCTGGTAAGCGGTTGGCCTAGTACGGCATTGCCGCCTTTGTCATAAAGTTGCGCTTCAATGTTCCAGTCATCATACTGGCGATCAGCAATGCCAAGTTCTACCTGCAACTTTAGTATCCCGTCCTTGTAGTTATTGTCAAGCTCAGCGGTAGCGAAAAAATCGGCGATATAGTTGTGATCGGTTGAATAGAGATAGACATTACGATAGATACCCGCCATCCACCAATGATCCTGGTCTTCAATAAAACTGCCATCAGACCAACGGATAACTTTAGCCGATAAAATATTTTTTCCAGCTTTAAGGTATGGTGTGATATCAAACTCTGCCGGCAACCGTGAATCTTTGCTGAAGCCGACTTCAATGCCGTTGATATAAAGATAAAATGCACTCTCAACGCCACCGAAATGAATTACCGTACGCCGATCACTCCAGTTGTCAGGTAACTCAAATTCCATTCTGTAGAGCCCAGTAGGGTTGAGTTCAGGCACATTCGGCGGTTGATTAGTCCATGGCATTTGAACGTTGGTGTAATGCGGACGGTCGTAACCATGCATATTCCAGTTACCCGGCACCGGAATAGTGTTCCAGTCGCTATCGTTATAATCAACTGTCGCAAAGTTTTCAGGTGCTGCGTCTGGCTTATCAACTAGTTCGAAACGCCAATCGCCGTTTAATGATATGTAAAATGGTGAAGTTGCAATATTATTGTTTATTGCTGCTTGTTCATCAGCATAAGGATATGCCGTACAGCGTGCCGGCAAACGGTTAATGCCAACAGTTTCCGGGTTTTCCCAATGACGAAAAGTTTTATTTTTCATATTTATTTGCTCTCTTATATATTATGATTTGCCCAGTGGATGGATGCTTCTGCCACGTCTTTTTTTATTTATGGTATTGAATATACGCTATATTATCTTATAGTAAATATGTTTTTTGGTAAAAATAATATTAGATATGGGATGAATCATGAAAACTATAAGAAAAAAGTCCGTACTATCATACCGTTCACTGGGCGGCAGCGCATCAAATGAAGGGATCGGGGTTGGCTTTATGGATAAAAGCGGAATTAGTGAGGATAATCTTAATTTTAAATTTCCGCGTTATGTGCTGGTCGTTGTAATTCAGGGGGAGGGGACTTATATTGATAAAAATGGCAATGAATATCCGCTCAACGCTGGAATGTTTTTTCAACGCTTTCCTGACGTTCTGCATAGTAATCTGGTTAAACCTGATAGTAATTGGCAGGAATATTATCTGGAAATCGACGGACAGTTTTTCAGTGCATTGCAAAATATGAATTTGATAAAATCAACTCTTTCTACCGGGAAAATAAAGGTTGATGCCGGGCTGGAAAGTAAATTTGAGCGGTTGATAAAACGATTTCAGGATTACCGTGAATCTGAACAGGCAAAACTATTCAGTAATTTTACTTCATTGCTTATGGAATGTTATGAACGCATGCAGCCGGATAACATTACTGAACCAGTACAGGGAATTGTGGATATGGCATGTCGTTTTTTAGCTGATGACTTTACGAGAAATGTCGACATAAAATCTTTTTGTCAATTGCATGGTTGGGGGTATGAAAGTTTCAGAAAGATTTTCAGGAGGCAGACTGGCATTTCTCCAGGGCAATACCGGATCAGACGCCGGCTTGATTACAGTTGTGAACTATTGAATAACACAGCATTGTCGATAGCTGAAATCGCAGAAAAACTGGCTTATAATTCCCAATATGAATATTCAGCCCAGTTTAAGAAACATTTTGGCATCGCACCAAACTTTTTCCGGCATTAAACTAAAACCAAAAATAAATTCAGCCACTAATATACACTGATTTTCACTAATGAAATAAAAAAGATAAACTTGTTTCACCGGAAGTATCTCGCTCCAGTTAAAGTTTTCCTGTTTTTTTATATTTGAGATTGCAGATGAATATTTTGAACACACATTCCGCACCTTTTTTGATGTATTTTTGGGTTAATTATTTATTGTTAAAAAACTGCTAAAATATTATTGAAATTTTACTTAAATCTAATTTAATTATGGTTTATTTTTATCTTGTAAAGGCA
>JAKIUY010000057.1 GCA_021647315.1 Victivallaceae bacterium | reverse complement strand
CAGCATAGTTTAAAACAGGGGGGTACTTTTGAGAAATTGAACAAAATTGAACAAAATTGAATGACTTGAATGGAAAAAATTGTTAAATCAGGTAGTTTTTATAATTGTTAGGACAGGTGTGAGTTTAGGTAGATAGTTCGAAATATTGACAACGCTATCTTCTGTTTTTGCTGTACCCTCCTTTACAAAATCAAATTTCTGTAATCTTATTCTTGCTACTTGTTTGGATACTTGAAAGTTTTCAGATATCTCTTTAACTGTTTTGACATCAAAGTAACCTAATTTTCCATGAGAAAGTTTTTTAGAGATAATCTTAAGCCCATGTTTGTCTCCAAGAGACTTGACCATTTTACCAAGCGGAACCATTGTGCATTTTTCAATGAGTTCATTATCAAATTTAAAGAGAATGCTGAGAGCAATTTCCTCAATCTGCTCCTCTGACAAAATAGGAATACCATTTTTATCATATTTTACACCTTCGAGTAAATCAGCCATTAGTTTCTTCTTCCTCAATTATGCCTATCTCCGCTTCCGTTAAATTGTAAAGTTTATAGACTAAATGGTCTATCTGCGACTCTAATTCGCCGGTATCGGCCACTGGATTATTAATTATTTGTATTGATAGTTCAATGAGTTTTTGTTCTATACTTTTGGGGACATTGAGTGGAATTGAAATCGGCTTTAGGTAATTGGTTTTGAACCTAAAATATCCTCCTCTAACAATATTTCCAGTATTTGATAAGAAAAACCAAATTAATTTAGAATTTAAAATTGATATTAAATATTCTATTCTAATATCGACATCATGTTTTAGAGTCAAAGCATATGTAGTGTCATTATGGAAAAAAGACCCAGTCGCATCCAAACTCATTTTTGTTCCTAGACATATGTCTGGAGTTAAAATTTTTGAATTCTGTAAATTTGTTTTATTACGAGCATTCCATAACGCATACCAGCAAGGGTATTTCATTTTTGAACTGCCTCGATTAGATAACCGAGTTTTAATAGTCTTCAAGTATCTATAGGCGGATGGATAGTATGATTCTAATTTTGCTTCAGGGATTAAGAGGGTTTTTTCATTTTTTAAATAATAGGGATATAGGATATAAGTTTTAATTGTTTGAACATGCCATTTACATAAATTTTTTCCAGTTATTAATGGTTTACATAGTTCTTTTTCTAGTTTTACTTTGCTATTTAATGCTTTAGAATATCCAATAATATAACCATCACATTCAATACATTCATATAAATAAAAAGCATCGTTATCACCAGTTACAATTCCTTGGAAAATCCCTTGAAAAATTGATATTATAGGAGAACCTATTGTTTTTATTTTATTTAATATATTTTGAATTTTGGGAACAGAAAAATTCCAACCGGTTTCGTCAAGGTCATTATAGTTAATGGGTAAATAAGTTAACTGCTGTTTTGAATTTAGCAATTTGGGGTTTACTTTTGAAAATTCAATCAACGAATTATTTGATGAAAATAAAGTAATACATGTATAAGTTGTGACATCTTCAAAGACCATATTTTCATCAAAGTGTAGGATATTAGAAACTAATCTATTTATTTTGATAAATTCTCTTGTTTTATTCCCAAATCCAGAAATTAAATATTTATGGGGTATTATAAAGGCAGACTGTGATGAGTCGTTTTTTATACTGTTTAAAAGCTCGATAAATAATACATATATATCATATTTCCCATTTGCTGTAAAATATTTCCCATTATAAAATTCTTTATTTGTTAGTTCTTGAAATCCAATGTACGGAGGATTGCCAATAATGACATCGAAACCGATAAAGTCGCCATCATCGTTGAGGACTTCGGGGAATTCAAAACGCCATTCGAAGGCATTTTCATAAATTTTATTATTCTTAATATCGGCGATTTCAGCTTCCAGTTTTTGGATGGCTTTAGTAACTTTGGTGGTCGCTTTTTTGAGCTGAGCTTTTTTAGTTTTGGGGATTTCAAAAAAGTCCGGTTGGTCGATGAGTACAGTCAGTTGGTTTTTTAGTTTATCGAGTTTCGAGACCCGTTTGTCGGTATGGTTGATCTCTGATTCAAAGTCACTTTTAATGGAGTTAATGAGGGTTTCCATTTGCCGTTTGTGTTCTTTGTTCTCGGCATTACGATATGACATCACTGCCAGGCGGTATGAATCAATAGTCCATTTGCTTTTACGCAGAGCCTTTTTAATATCAGCATCCAGCGCATAGCGACTGATTAGTGAATTGCCGCATTTAATATTGATATCGATATTGGGTAAGGTTTCAAGTTCAGCGTAGTTTGATGCGACAGTATAGTAGGCATTTTTGAGCAGCTCTATCCAGAGCCTAAGCCGACAAATCTTGACCGAGTTACGGTTGATATCGACTCCGAACAGACAATTTTCAATAATAGTCTGTTTTTCATGAAACAGTGCTTCCTGAATACGGCGACTTTCGGGTGAATTAGGATTGTAGTCAAAGAACAGCCCGTCATCATCGGTGATAATCAGATCATCATTGACAACTTCCAGCTGATAGTCACGCAGTGTTTTACCATTGCGGTCGAGCAGTATTTTCAGGTCACTTTTGATGGCGATAATCTCATTGAGAGCAGAGACTAGGAAATGGCCGGAGCCGACTGCCGGGTCGCATATTTTCAGGCTGTTGATAATACTGTTCGCCTCAGCTTTATCGTCAATTCGATCATAAAGCTGGTCAATATTTTGACAGTTCCAGCCTTTGGCGTCATTAAATTTCTGGACTACTGCACGGCGAATAGTTTCCCGGCACATATACATAGTGATAAATCCCGGGGTAAAAAATGAGCCATCTTTATAGCCGTTGATTTTTTCAAATATCAGTCCAAGCACCGAAGCGTTAATCAAAGTTTTGTTATCTTCCTGAACTGCTTCAGCACCTTCACTGCCAAAATCATAGGCATTGAGAAATTCAAAGAGATATTCCAAAGTATTGAGTTGGCCTGAACGTTTCTTGCCTTGCCGGTTTTTTAGTACAGTAGAAGTCAAAATTGGCAAGGTACGTTCATCACGCAGATTGCTGATAACAATGGTACTGTGTTCGATTTCAGTAGGTTCAAAAAGTGAACTGTTGAGGTAGGGTACTTTGGCAAAAATAGTTTTGACATCATCATTGCGTTCCAGTGGCTGCCGTGCCAGCACACTGAAGAAGAGAGAATTAAGATCATCAAAATTGGCAACCAGATCAAGGTTAAGAAAAGTATATAATCTGTCACCTTTATGGTAATTTGTCAGTTGAGCTTCCAGCAGTTTCAGGAATAAAATGCGGTTAATCCAGGTAATCACTAGTTCAAGGGCGACATTAAATATTCTCTCATCGTGAGTTGCACCAAATTTCTGCGGTTTATTTAAACGTGATATTTTATCTAAACTATCAAGTTGAGTGATGGCATTTTCAAGTAGCGATCCACTATGTTGTTCACCAGCTCGGTGGCGTTGGATAAGTTTTTTACTTTTCTCTTTAATCTCAGTCAGCCCGATAATATGGAGTAATTCAGCATAAAAAACTTTGTCCAGAGAATTGCTGTCATTGGCAAATGGCAATTTTAACAGATGTTCTGGTGATAATAATTTATAAAGGGCGATAAATTTATTATCATGACGTTGATGCGCATTGCGGAGCGGGCTCTCATAATCGCGAATATCAAAATGGGTATAACTAATATCGTTGATAGCAGCGTCTATTGCTGGCTTGGCAAGTTCCTGATAGAAAAACTCCGTTTTAGTCCCCGCGAGGTTACCTAACTCAAAATTTTTAAATTGCTCGACCAGTTTGCTGTTTTTTGAAAATATTTTTTCAAAGATGTTGGCATCGAAAATAAACCACTCATAAATATTGGTGGTAATCAGATATTTAACTTCCAAGTTTTTCAACGTGATCCGTTCGCGCAGATAATAGAGCACCAATTCCTGTAGAGCTTTGGTATTTAGATTATCAGTTGATGTCATCTCATAACGATTACTCGGGCGTTTCGTCTCAATAATAACATTGACTGGTGTTTTAGCATTTTTACCTGAATGGATGACCAGATCACTGCGTTCTTTGGTATTGATAAAGTATTCATTGCCGTAGTAAGTCTGTTTAAAGAAATCAGCAATTAGATTTTTATGAAACTCCTCAGATTCAATGTCATTGATTTTATCAATCAGGTTGATTAAGTTGGCCTTAAAAGCTTCGATTTTAGTGCGTGTCGGTTTTACTTTACGGTAGGCTTTATTCAGTGCCTGTACCGGATTGAGTTTTGTTGAATTCATTAATTAAAACCTTATGCAATGATTATTTCCGTTGAATAAACTTACTTTGCCAGTCGAACAGATATTTTCAAGTGAAGGCAAATAAATATTGCAAATAAGTTGTTATTCGGCAATGCTTTTGCTTAGAAAGTCGGCTGACTCTTTCGTCAATTGTATTGGATAGGAGGTGATGAGAGCCGGATTATCCGGGAATATCCGGTAGGCGTTGCGCCAGTCATTTTGCTGCCGGATCTGTTGATTCAGCTTGATAAGCTCAGCACCGTATGTTCTGCACAGTTTTTGTAAAGTTTGAATCAGTTCCTGTTCACGCTCCGGCCCCCCGGCAGGTGTCGGAAATGGTGTTACTAGATAAATTTTTCTGATATATGCGTTATGTTGCAACCGTTCAAGTAAAGCTCCAATGGTTCTGCCCAGTACTCTGGCCGAAGCAATGCTGTTCAAATCAGTGACTGGTGGAATAATCATTACGGTATCGCCGGTAATTTTATCTATATCCGGCAGTAGCGAGGTCAATGAACTTAACATGGCAGAACCATTGCTGTTGTTATGCCATGGGTTAAAATCTAGCTTAATGTTATGTTTGGCGAATTTATCAGCCAGTGCGGTGGCAAAAGTGTTGCCCGCCTGACCAAAATCATCAGCAATAACTGTAAGGTGCCTGATGCCCTGCAACTGTCGTTGGATTATAAGCGGCAATTCCCATTTTCTCAAATCTGTCAATGACGGGCGATGGAGTACCGGAATAATTACGGTGCCATCGGTATCGGTCAGCATACCGTCCGAAAAATTCAGTTTTGGCAGCTCCTTCAATGGGATAAACCTGATCTTTTCAGTAGCAAAAACCATGCCTGGAATATGCAGGGATAACTTAATCGCCAGTTCGCTTTTAAGTTCTGTTCCATTTAGGTTAAAATTACTTTTTACAGTGCTGTCCGCTGCGAATTTCTGCTGTTCCGGCAGCGTTTTTGGCGGTATCACTAACTTTTTTACCGCACTGGGTAATATTGAGTTTTCCCGGTTGGCTTCGATGGTCATTATGCAGTTGATTTTTTCCGGTAGACCAGATGAAATTTCCAGTTGACCATTCAGTAGTTCAGCATCATAAATAAACTTTGGCAACCATAGTTTAAGACTCAAATCAGGGTTCATTGATAAGAGTTGCTTGCTGTCAGGCATGGGGTGCAGTTGCAATGTCGCAATTTTATTGGTTGAATTGCCGACCGTAATTTTTTTGTCATCTTCAGGATTGAATACGACATCCACGTTATCGCTTTCAGTAAATTTTCTGCCGTTTAAATACCAGCTGTAATTGGTGGCGTCTGCTGATAAAATTTGGAAATTAGTCCAGGTGGCGCGTTGACGCTTGCCGGTGAAAAAAAGTTTTCTGGCAGTGCGTTTAACCAGTGGATATTCTGTCCCGTCAGCAGCACTGCATGACAGCGGTTGATTGATCCAGCCGGGCGCGAAATCATTTTCATTCATCATCCTGAATGTACCTGTTCCTGGTGCTTGCCAGGCAACTGTCGCATGTGTGAAACCACTGGCTTTATGATAGATGAATTTAAAGTCGTGCAGTCCTGCCGTTAGGGGGAGTTTTACTGTTCTGCCCCAGCCGGCAGCTGGATTATGAGTTCCAAGCCAGGTGAATATATTTTCCCCGTCCAGTTGGAGTACGGTTGAACTGGTGGAGTTTATCGCAAATTGGTATTCGCCTGTTTCTGGAATAATTAGTTTACCACTGAAAATTGCGCCGAAATTGCGCCTGGCATTAAACGGGCGGCGTTCCAGATTAAGCTCACTTACCGCCTTGGTGCCGCGTATCATTATTTCCCAGCGTTTTTGTTTGGGGTTGAATAGCTTGGTGAAGGCTTTTTGCGGTGCATCCTTGACGCGTTCCGGCAGTTTTTTGAGTTGTTTTTCTTGCATGATCGGCAATTTTTTCAATGCTCTGACCCGCCAGCTGATATTACTAAAATAACCGCTTAAACTATAATAGAGC
The DNA here is from genome assembly GCA_021647315.1 of Victivallaceae bacterium. Classification (GTDB taxonomy): domain Bacteria; phylum Verrucomicrobiota; class Lentisphaeria; order Victivallales; family Victivallaceae; genus JAKIUY01. The sequence goes on along the minus strand of JAKIUY010000057.1, from coordinate 24,534 downwards.
AGCATGTTATGACGCCTTAACTTTCTGATATCTATAGCATGTCTGTTCAGCTGGCGCCAATTGAAATCGTACTGTTGATAGATGTCAAGTGCCAGCAGTTGTTCAGTAAGCTGCGGATCCCACCAGGTACATTGCGTTGCGGCAAAAATTATGCGCGGCATTATACCACGGAACAAAAACTGATCTATGGACTTGGAATAATATTTTTTTCGTCGAGTATTGCTCTTTTTAATTCGTTGCTGCTGATCTTTGATCCATTCATCGCCGGTCAGGTAATTGAGGCGTCCGTTGATTACAGTTAGTTTAAGTCTAGTGCCAGCAGGGATGTTATTCTTATCAGGTTTAGCTACGGGAAGTAGCTGGTCAAAACCAAAATATATCTGCCTGACAGTCTCTTGTGGCGCGGCATCAATTATAACTCCATGATTTTGGAGCAATTTAAACGGCAGTTTCTTGCCTGCTATACTGCGAACATCAATTCCGTTGTTGATTGTTTCAGGCAGGCAATAGCGATCTAGATCAATATAGCCCGGCAGTTCCGGTTTAGTGGATTTTACTGTCAGTCGATAGGCTGCAGTTGGAACCTGCCATTCTATAGATTGATTGTTGATTGTTCCTAGGTCTGCTACTTTTTTTTCTGTCGGTATTTTTATATTGGTGTTCGAAAGTTCAGTAGGTTTGTCTGTTTTTGAAGTTTCCAGAGCATAAATGGCAATTGGTGATAAAAAGACGAGTATCATTAAAGCCAATATACAATTTTTAGTTGTCCGTATCATTTTTGTTGTCCTGTTAAAAAAACTTGATAAAGCTGGTTATGTTCTGTTAATTATTATATTGTGCCTGTTCGCGGTTCCCACATTAAAAAACAGGCTAATGCCTGTTCGTTGCTCGGCTCCTACATTAATTCCTGGTCAATCGTCTTATACCTGCCATTCGTGCGAAGCACCACAATTTGCAGGCTGAAAATTATTCAACCTGCCAGAAATATTCATCTGCAAATTAATTTGAATGCTATATCTATTTTAAATGGCGGCAATTTAATTACCATATTGCCACCGGTTATGTTCAGTTCAGTTGTAGAAATCAGTTCACCGGTCAAAGTATGGTAAAATTTCAAATCGTAGGTACCGGGCAGTAAATTATATGGCAGCCTAACATAACGTTCGGTTAAATCCGGCAGCTCATTTTCTGACTCGGGGTAGTCAAACATATATTTGCGATTATATATCCAGCCGTATACTTTTTGCCTGTTGCCTGCAGAAAAGCCAGCACAAAAATCATCCCGTTCATTCTCAACTGCCATGACTATTGGTGGTTTACGTTCCAGCTTCTTATAAAACGGCCAACGCAGTTCAATCATTATTTTTTCATAAAACGACTGTGATAGATCAATGGTGCCGTCTGCCTGTTTTTGCGCAACATAAAGCACTTTGAAATCGACATCATGGCGCAAATCTATATCTTTAATAAATTTTGCAAAGCCGTTGTAGTGTTTATAGAGGTTATTGAAATGAATATAGTCATGCCACCAGAGGAAAGGGGTTCCGGCCTGTTCGAGAAAAAATGAGCTCCAGAGCCCACAATGAATATCGGCGACCAGTTTGCCCCCGCCATCGCCACGTGAAGTACCGCCATATTCAGTAATAAGCACCGGGCGGTTGAAATCATTGAGATATTTTGATTGTAGGCGCATTTGATCAATGAAATGAATATTGGTTTTACGGTAGGCATCGCCGACAATATAATTTAATTCCGGCAATTCTTCAATCCTGCGATATTGCAGCAACCGTTTATAATCACCGCAGATATGGGTGCAGAGCAGATGTTTACCCTGATCCATTTTGTTGAAATCGCTGGCTGCTTCGCTATGCCAACGTTCAAATATTCCACTGTTTTCATCATAGTTTTTCTTGAAATCAGTCACCAAATCAACTTCACTCCAGAGTTCGACCCCGAATATATTGGTTTGTGCCCCCCAGCGTCCGGCAATATAACGGTTGCGCTGCCGGTTGAATTTTATCGCTGCCGGTGAAGTGAAAAATTCAATCACTTCTTTGATGATTCCCCCGTTGGCTACCGCAAATTCATTGTTAGCATTGAATGGATTATCTTCCCATTCCTGATCGCTGTGGGCTGACAGTTTACCATGATTATCAAGTACCAGGTGAACATAAATACCTTTACGGCGGGCATCTTCAAGCACATGATCCAGCCGCCAGGCATTTGCCAGATTATAATACCCCAAGCCATGATAAAACGGCCGATTGGCATTCCATTCAATCGCGAAACCCCACGAGGCCATCCAGATTTCCACCGCATTGACACCATTGCGGGACATGGCGGTAAAATATTCATCATAATCATAAGTGCCGCGATCCGGCAGTCTGCCGAATTTGAAACTGTTTTCACTGCGCCGGTCAATATTTGTATGGATATTGATGCCGACCGGGAAAAATATTCTGCCGGATGAGAACTCAAAGAAACGGCTGTCGGATGAGCTTTTGACAAATCCGTCCAGTTGTGAATCAGATACGTTGAAGTTATACCATGGGGTTTCTATATACTCTTTATTCCCAGTAGAATTGTCGCTGATTGCCAGCCGTAGTCGGTGGGCACCAGTTTCGGTCGGGGTGAATCTGAATGCCCAGTAAGCGCGTCCCGTCGGGGTGATTATTTCGCGGGTGAAATGACGTTTTCGGGTGAAGTTGCGGGTATGGAATACCGGCCAGGCGATATTTTTGCCTGAAGGAGTAATTACTGTTGCGTCAATTTTTATTTCATCTGGATCGAATGGGTTGAAATATTCCCGGGTAAGTTCAAACCTGCCTTCAAGTGTAGTGTATAGTTTGCCTGCTTTAGGAATGCTGAGATTAATGATTTGCAAGGCTGGAATAGACCGTGTGCCGGTAAGTTCCGGTTGCCGGCATTCAATAGTTAAATTTTGTTGCTTATCGCTATAAAGCGAAACCCCGGCAGTCTGAATTCGCATTGCATAACGGCTGTCCCAGGTAGCTCTGTGTCCAACCGGAACCCAAGCAGACGCTTTGGCGGTAATATCTACTTTAAACGTTTGCCAGTCACCGGGAATAAATTTTAATTCACGCCGACTTTGAAACCAGAAGCCATCTTTGTCCTTAATAAAAAGATGACCGCGGACCGGTGCCGAACCCGCTATTTTTACCATCATCGACAGTTGGCTTTTCTTGAAATCTGCTATATCAGGTCGAAGGGTTTTGCGTTCTTTGGCAAAATAAATTCTAGCGGAACCGGGCAGCTTGACCTGGCAGGCGACAACCCCGTTTTGATCAGGGATCAACGCAGTCTCTGCTTCACCTGTTCTGCTGACAAACCATTGTCCCCCGAAACTGTTAAATAACAGCAGGAAAAGCATACTGCTTATGATTAATTTTTTCATATATAATTTAAAATTTAGTTTCTTAAAATTTATTATTTTCAATGAATATAAACTAGCATGATTTTACTCGCAGGCAAGGTATTGAGCATACTTGATTTTTAATAAACGCTTTTATTGCGGTTTTATTGTGCCCTATACCTATATAATTGTGAGAGAGTTTTTACTTAATGATTGAATCAGGGGCTACAAAATAAAAAAAATTGCTGTTCAGGTTATCCCCCGATGTAAAGATGCGGGCATTAGACCTGAATTTCCACTTTGGGGACGGGATGAAAATTTAGCTTGAGTTAAACATTATAAGGAGTGGGGAATTAACCCTTACTCTGATTAATAAGTTGGATATATATAAATAAATGTTGATTTGATATTGCTATTGCATTATCAGTATGCTATTGTACTCAATTCGTATTTAAATTGAGGACAGAAACCAATTTTACAAAGGAGGTTAGCGGGGAGAAGCAAAGAATAAAAAAATAGTAAGTTACAATATTTCTACTTGAACACAGTGTCTGTTTTCAAGTTTTTAATAATCGTAACCGTTTGATAGATGTTTAGCTGAAAATTACCACTTCATAACACACAAGCACTATCAAAAGGGTTACGCCCAGTTTGGGCGTATTCTCTTTTGTGTTTGTGTGTGGGTATGTGGTAATACCTCAGTTAAGCATAAAAGTAGGGTATGCCCTTTTTCGTTATAGCGGACATACTTTAAAATAACAAAAACAAAAGAGCGTCTCTCAATACGAGGGCTCCTTAACAAGGAAAAGAGTATGAAAAAGTATTTACCAGGAATGTTGAGTGTGTGTGCAATTGCGGCTTTAACCGGCTGTACAACAAACATTGCAAAGTTACCTATTACGGCGCGTGATCAGCAGACTTATGAAAATAAGTATGCTAAAGATTATGAGAATAACGATGAAAACAGTCAGGCATTGCGCGTGGCTATCGTTCCCCAAAATCCTAGTATTCAAGGAAACGATAAACGAACTTTGGGTAATCTCAAGTCGCTGACTAATTCATTCGGAGATGGCTTGGAAACGGCGTTTTCAAACCTTGCTGATTTTGAAGTTGCGCCAAGGTCTGAACTTGGATCAATCGTAGCAGATCAAGCATTGACTGAAATATCAACAGGTAAGGCATCAAATTTCAAAGTGAAAAATGTCAACTACATGGTTGTGTATCGAGTCTCCAGCTATAATTTCCAAAAGGCGTCTCAGTTATTTGCAAAGAAAAATGCTAAACCATCTTTCCGCGCTTATGTAAAAGTAAAAGTATCATTGATCAACTTACAGGACAACGTTAAAGAATTTACTAAAACAATTGTGGGAGAGTCGGCTGGTAGTTCATCAGCTCAAAACATTGGTCTATTAAACCAGGCAATTGAAAGTGCTGTTAGAGATTTTTCAACTCAGTTTGCTGTGGATTACGCACCACCGGCAATTGTACAGCAAACCAAAGGAAGTGGTCAGGTTGCAATGCTGAATGTAGGCAAAGATTATGGCTTGATGAAAAATATGAAAGTTGAGTTTTTCTTCTTCAAGGAAAAGAAAGGCAAACGTCGGGTGATTCCATTTGCGTATGGTAAAATTCTTGAAGTTGCAGAAGACAGTGCTTGGGTTGAGGTTGATGATTTTGAGACAGCTGGAGTGAAAGAAAACCATTTTGCCCGTGTTCGCAAAGATCAGTCAAAATCTTTCCTTGAAAAAATGCCTCTACAATAAACGGAGAATACTATGTATAGAACCTTAATTATAGGGTTCCTGCTGTTTACTGTTTTAACTTCTGCTTTCTCTGGAACATTAATTGATCTGAAAATAAAGGTTGATGATAATGGGATCGTTAAGCAGGAGACAGAAAAGAAGCGGGTATACCCTAAATTTAAATCAGAGAAAAGTCTGCTCCTTGCTTACGCTAAAGCTTGGAGTAAGAATGACTACGATCTGATGTATCACCTCTTGACTGAAGAGACAAGAGATGAGTGGACATTCAACAAATTTAAACGCTTGTTGAAAACTGACAAAAGTACTAATGGTGGTCTAAAAAAGTTTTCTAACCAGAAACAGCTGTCAAAAAATGGTTCTGTTACTGATTGGTCAATAACGCTGAATTACAAATTCAGTTCGGCTAGAAATAGTACTATCAGAACCACTTTGGGAAAAGTGGACAATGAATATTGGTATATCAAAAGTGGTGGTTTATTACCACCTGACTTATCAATCTTTGATCAATAAAATAAGGAATTAGAATAAAATGAAAAAAATTATACTGTTAGGAATTGTGTGTTGTCTATCCGTCATGGCATCAGTGAGTCACGCGGAGAAGATGATTATTTCGATTGGTTCATTTAAGAATAAAACATCTGCACCTAGCAAAATGTTAAATACCTTAATTGATCGCATTACTAACGGCATTGTTAACACACGTAAATTTAATGTAATAGACAATGCCAGGCTCAAAGAAACGATGACTGAGCATAAAAAAGTTGATATGGGGTTATCCGATGCGAAAGGTGCTCCTAAGAAAGGGAAGATAAAGAGTGCAGGTTATGTTCTATACGGCACTGTTTTAGCCTTGGGTGCAAAAGCTGCCGTAGTTCGTATGAGTGGAGTAACAGGGAAAAGATTTACGGGTTCAGTAGAGCTTAACATCAGGTTCATGGATATAGAATCCGGCGAACTTGTGGCAAGTAAAACGGTCAAGGGTTCCAAGATCGTTTCGCAACTTGTCAGTGGAGCTCAAGCCAGTGGTGGCAATCAGGAGGAAGTTGCAATGCAGGATGCGATTCAGGATGCATCAAATAAAGTCGTCGGCAAATTGATGGAGTTAGCCTATCCTACAAAAATCATCAAAGTTGGGAAAAGAAATGTAACAGTTAATCTGCCTGAAGAACGTGCTAAAAAAGGACAATTATGGCATGTCTTTGAGGTCGGTGAGACAATATTAGATCCTGATACAGGGGAAAGTTTAGGAGCTGATGAAGAATTGTTAGGTGATATTCGAATCTATCGAGTTGGTCCTAAATTTGCAAAGGCCAAACCTATTGGAGATTTAGAAATTGATGATATTGAAGAAGGAATGATTATCAGACCTGTTTCTGATGAAGAAATGGAAGAGCGTCAGGCTAAAGTAAAAAAACAGTCAGTAAAACGCTTCCGTCGCAGATTCTAAATATAATATCAATACTGCGATTTATGTTACTATCCATCAATAGTAACATAAAAGCTCCGCACCAAGTTCCAATTGAACGCCCTTTTTTATGTCGCCACCTAACAGGGGCTTGGTTACTTTTTTGAATGAAATATTACGGGCTCACGCACCGTGGCTACCAAATTCCCCCGCTTTGCGGGGTAAGAAAGTGGCGTTCAATTAAACAGCTTTGTCTGCTTACGTAATGAGCTTTGAAGCAAAGGGTAAGCTAAAATTCAATAGCCCCAGTTAAACTCTGGGGAACTATCAATATTCATAAAATCAGTGCTGGATATTGAAAAGAACGTATGTAACCACGAAATAGAATAGCATTGAACGTCTATGTGGGGATAGAAATTTATGACAAGTGTAGATATTGAAATCAAGTTCAGGTGTTGCATGAGTGGCAATAACTAATACAGCAAGAATATTAATATCACATTTTTTCTATAATTAACTAGATAAAACTGATAATATACTGGGCGTTATATGCAGTTTTTTATGGTTTATTGTATTGTTTTGGCTATTTGCATATCGGAGTGTATGAGTTGATTCACAATAAAAGAAATATCACTTTTTTTTGCTTTTGCCACTTTGTTCACAAAAGTAAAAGCCTCATCATCCAAATATATGGGAAGATTTAATTTTGTGTTAGGTTTAAAAAACTTCCCGCGTTCTCCATTTGAAAAATCATATTCTTTTTTCATCTTTAGCTCCTTGTGTACTGTTTTGATTCAGCTTTTGTTGCTTTGCGAGCCGAAAATATTCTAATTGTTGAATTTTTGTTGTCCATCTCTTTAAATGTATGACAAACAATTAATTAATAACTTATCAGTTTTTGAGTGTCCTATTGAAATCCATCTATCTTCATTTTTACTGTGTTGTGTATCATATATTGATATCATTTCAGAATCTGTAAAGATTGTTGCAGCTTCTTCAAAAATTACATAATGCTTTGATACATTCGAGTTTGCTTTATGAGTATCCCACTCAAAGTTGTATTGAATGTTATACATGAATTTCCTATGCTTTTGCTTTTGAGTAATTAAATTGCTTAAATAATTTATATGATGGTTTCTAATGTACTTGAATAAATATAGAAAATCAATAGAAATATTGAAAAATCCTAAAAATATATAATATTGAACAGCCCTGTAATATCGGAGGTAATGCGTCTATTTTATCTCTGTGACTTCGGAAGTACGTTTACGAATGAATATGGATAAAGGAGTTGTATTATACCATAATAAGCGGTACAATAATATACGATACAAACATAATTCAAGGAGGGGAAATATGGTAATAAAGCTCAGTAATGCAGAAAATGATTTAGCGGAAGTGCTTTTAACTAAATATGAGAAAAATGCTTTTGCATGGTCTAAAACCAGATGGATTTTTGCGTGCCTTGCATTGTTTTGGATCTCTATTGGCGGTTATGAACTGAACCATGCACTACAAATTCTCAATGAAAATGCAGCTTATGATGTGCTGAAACATATTGATATTGAAGCAGATTCATCAGAATATGAAACAAAAATGTGGGCTGTCGCATGTATAGTAAAAACTGCAAAAATCATGGAAGCACGTCAGAAATTATTATTTTGGGCTAATATTGAATTAATGATAGGATTTTTACTTTCATCCGGTAATCTAGTTTTATTAATTTTAATTATCATACGTTGGAACCATGGGACACGGGATAAACTCATCGCTCGTATACTTAGAGAACACTGGAAAGGACTGAAAAATGAAAATATTTAAATTGGGAACGTTGTTGTTAAGTGCCATTACACTGTTAGCCTGTGTTGATATAAACGGGGCAAATTCATCAAAGAGCAAAACTGTAAAACCCGGGGGGACACTTTTAATGAAAGCGGTAGAGATTAAACGGATTAAAGATGTATTTGCAACCGGGCAGGGGGCTGACTATAAGGTGCTGGCTTGGATCGTTGGCGTTGCCGAAAAGAAGCTTGAGCTGCCAGTTGAATTTCCCGTCCGTGGTGGCCAACATAACCAGTGGTACCAGTGTACAAAGTGTGAAGCTGCATTGAAAACTATTACGCCGACTAAACACCAGTGTACGGTTTGCGGTAAAATATATTCAGGCTTCCCCTATGATGATTATGTTTTTGCCAAAATTCATAATAGAAATTTTAATAAGATGTTATATTGCGCCAAGGCGTATGTTATTACAGGTGATGAGAAATTCGCGGAATTTGTCAAAAAGATTTTAGTCGGTTATGCTGAACGTTATAAAAAGTATCCTCATCACAGCAACCGGACACCGGCGGGGGTGAAAAAACGCTCCAGAGCTGGAGCCCATATTTATGAACAAACTTTGAATGAAGCCGTAATTTCTGCTGCTAAAATTGGCCCGGCTTATGATATGGTGGCCAATTCAAAAGTATTTACTGCTCAGGATAAAAAATTTATTAAAGATAATCTGATTCTGCCGATGTTGCGTAATATGGATAAAAACAAAGCCGGTAAAAGTAATTGGCAAAGCTGGCATAACGCGGCGATGATTACCCTGGGGATTGCGTTTGAAGTCCCGGAATGGGTTGATAAAGGGATAAATGCTCCGAAGGGTGGATTCCGTTCACAAATGAAAACCTCAATTACTGCTGACGGCTTATGGTATGAAGGCAGTATGGGCTACCACTATTATGCGCTTTCAGCTCTGGTTTACGCCGCACAGGCGACTGAAGGTACAGATATTGACCTCTGGCATTCGCCTGAGTTGATAAAAATGCTGAAAGTGCCGATGTTATATGCAATGCCTGACGGCACTCAGCCACGGTTCAATGATAGTGTAAAAAGTCGCCCTAAATTTAATTCAGCGGTTGGTGAAGCTGCCTGGGCGGCATTGAAAGATCCACAGTTGATTCCAATTTTACCGAACCGCCGTTCCTGGGATAGTGTGCGTTACGGGCGTGATCTTGGTAAATTCGCTGGCAAAAAAAAACAGCAACTTACCAGTACCCTATTAGAAGATTCCGGGCATGCAATTCTGCGCCGCGCTGGAGCCAAAGGGCTGGTTGCGGCATTCTCATTTGCCCCTTATCATGGATTTCACAGTCATTTTGATATTATGAGTTTTGTTTTTTTCGGCTACGGGAAGGAGTTGGGGGTTGATCCGGGCCGGGCGACAAGTCAGGCTTATCGCCTGCCGATTCATAAATTCTGGTATAAAGGCACAGTATCACATAATACTGTCTTGGTGGACTTCAAACCGCAGCAAGGCGCAAAAACATCGAAACTGCTCTTTTTTGAGAACAGTGCCAATTATGTCGCTACGGCGGCAGAAACATCCAGTGCTTACCCTGGAGTTACTCAGACTCGTCTATTAGTCCTGGCCAACGATTATTTGTTGGTTATTGATCTAATGGTTGCGAAAATCCCGTCAATCTTTTCATGGATATATCATAATGAAGGCGAGAAAATTGCTACTGATATTGAGATGAAATCTACTAATATTGCCAGACTCGGATCTGGCTTTGATTATATCAGAGATGCCCAGAGCGGAACAGCTGAAAAATTGGCACAATTTAAGTTTTCAGATGCTAAAGTGGATGTGTCGCTTTCGGTTGCCGCACAAGGTAAACTTAAATTGTTGACCGGAAATGGCCCGAAAGGCAAGGTAACAGAACGCGTGCCGTTGGCAATCGTCTCCAATGCGGGGAAACGGCGTAAGATGATTTTTGCAGCGGTGATTGAACCGGTAAAAAATGGTGAACAGCCCAAAGTAAAAAGCGTAAACTTGCAGGAAAAGGCTGGAACCGTTATTGTTAAAGTAATCCATGAAAATGGCACAGATACCTTTAAATATGATGGTAAAAAAGGTTTTATAGTTAAATAAAAGGTATTTATGGGATGGCGAAAGTCCTTTGCGGACGTTCGTCCGTCCGTTTCCGCTTCGCGGTTTGCAAGCGAATGCCCGGTTGGTATCAACCTTGGAGGGCGAAAGTCTCTTGAGCCGGGGAACCGTTATCATCTCGACAGAGTCTCGCCCTCCAGGATGCATATTGTTCTTGAACTGGAGGACGAAAGTCTCTTGAATCGAGAAATAAGGATGTTTAAATATGGATAAAAATAATATTGAAGCTGAATTTGAAATATTAAAACGTAAACATCCGGCACATCCGAGACCATTGTCCAAACATAACCAACCGGTAATAATATTTCTTACAGTTTGCACTGCAAATAGATTAAAATTATTAGATAATAATCATGCACACCATGCACTTGTCTCAGCCTGGAAACAAGCCGATGCTTGGACTGTTGGATTTTATATGATTATGCCAGACCATATTCACCTGTTTTGTTCGCCTGCAAAATTCAATGGTGTTAGTTTAAAGCACTGGGTTGTTTTTTGGAAACGAAGTGTTGCTCGGGAATATTCAGAAATCAAAGGTCACTGGCAGAATGATTTTTGGGATACTCAAATACGTTCAGTTGTGCATTTGCAACAAAAAACGGAATATGTAAGGAATAATCCAATTCGTCTGGGATTATCGGTTACTCAGCAAGTTTGGCCTTATAAAGGGATAATATCAAGATTATCATGGTAGAGGGATGGAGAACGTATTTTGAATTTTGCGGTTGATATCAATTCTGGAGGGCGAAAGTCTCTTGAGCCGTTTGCATTTGTTGTTAGACACAAATCTTAAACTATATTTGGTTAAATACTATAATTGTGCAGGTTTTTAACTAAAAAGTTGCTATAATCAATAATAAACTTAGCTTTTTGCCGTTTGTAGAGTAACTTGTTTTTTAATGCAATAGAAAATTATTACACTACGCTTCATCTGTCACTGCGTTCGGGTATGTATTTTTTTGGTTGTTTTATTTTACACGAGCATCCCATAGGGATAATGGCATCTTAGGCCACCACATCGTGGTGGTGCGATGACGCAGGTGAATTTGTTTGCTGTAGGCAAACTTCAAAACATGGTAGTTCGCTGCAGGGGAAAATGAAGTTTCCCTACAGGAAACAATCTTGTTTTTATTAGTTCCGGCAATGCCGGTCTGTTTATATGGATTTATTAATGGCTGAAGATGATAGAATAGCTGAACGTTTAGAGAAACTTGATCCGATAACTGGAGAGTTTGTCAAACGGCACCATAAAGATTGTGCATTTATTACGATGACTAAGCGTCAAGTAATATTTTATATTGTGGTGGTGTTGGGCTTGCTCCTGTTTTTGAACTACCGTTGGGACTATTTTATTTTTATTCTGACGCTGGTTATGGCATTCTGGTATTTCGGTTCACTCTTTTTTCGGGGTGCGGCCAGTTTGATTTCGCTGCTTGGTTACGGTGAACGTAAAGTTTCAGCCGAAGAACTGAAAAGTCTGAATGATGCCGACCTGCCGATTTATACCATATTTTTACCGCTCTATAAAGAGGCGAATATTGCCGGTAAAATTATTCATAATATGGACAAACTTGATTATCCCAAAGAGAAACTGGATATAAAGTTGTTACTGGAAAGTGATGATACAGAAACGCTGGCGGCGGTAAAAAAATGTTCGTTGCCTAGTTATTACGATCTGATAGTGGTGCCTGATTTTCAGCCTAAAACCAAACCACGGGCCTGCAATTTCGGCTTGCAGCGGGCCAAAGGTGAATATTGCGTAATTTTTGATGCTGAAGATTGTCCTGAACCGGATCAGTTACGCAAAGCGGTTGCAGTGTTCAACAAAGAGAGTAAACAGTTGGCATGTATTCAGGCTAAACTGAATTATTATAATGCTAGACAGAATTTGTTGACTAAGCTGTTTACCATTGAATATTCTACCGCTTTTGACCTTTTTCTGCCCGGGGTGGAAATGTTCAATGTTCCGTTGCCATTGGGGGGGACATCAAATCATTTCAGAACTGGCGTTTTACAGGAAATAGGTGGCTGGGATCCCTTTAATGTTACTGAAGACTGTGATCTGGGTATTCGGCTTTATAAACATGGTTATCGTACAGCATTGCTTGATTCCACGACCTGGGAAGAGGCAAATTCTAATCTGTGGAACTGGATTCGGCAGCGTTCGCGGTGGGTAAAAGGATTTTTACAGACTCATCTGGCGCATATGCGGCATCCGTTGCGTACCGTGCGTGGTTTGGGGCTGTGGGGTACTTTCGGATTTTATATGAGTGTCGGTGCTAGTTCATTTATGATGTTGACCAATGTTTTTTACTGGATAATTATCGGAGTTTATCTGATGTTATTTGTCCATGGTCTGGCAAACGGTCTGACGGCGGGTGAAATACTGGTTGGGCCTCATACCTACAGCAGTTATACAGGAGTTTCGCTCGCCGGTTTAGAGTTGCAAGCCTGGCCGTTGGTTTACTGGGGTGAAGCTGAAAGTCAGGTATGGGTGACGTTGTCAATCCTATTTTTTGTTGTCAGTGTGTTGTTATTCGTGGCAAATATTATGTTTATTGCTATCTATTTCATTGCCTGCTGGCGACGAAAATATTATTTTTTACTGCCATATTGTCTGTTGATGCCATTCTACTGGCTACTGATTTCATTCGGTGCATGGAAAGGTTTTATTCAGCTTTTTACCAACCCATTCTATTGGGAAAAAACAATTCATGGGCTTGATCCTGATGTGGATGAAGAACAGTTAATTATTTCAGAACAGGTTAGTCCTGATATGGCTGATTTGAACATACACAAACAGACAGATGAACGTCTGACTTGTACTACTTCAAGCTCCGCAGCCATCGCTGCTAAGGAAGCAGAAAAAGCAAATTATATCGGAAGTTTTTAAATAACAGGTGCCAAGCGCCTAAAACAGGAAGGTAATATTATGAAACGCATTAAACAATGTAGGAGTGAGGTGATTTCGTTGCACTTCAGCCTTTGCTCTGCGAGCAATTATCCTGTCGCGAACCAAGCAAAATTATCAGTCACCAATCATCAAGCAAAAATCAGCAATTTCACCCTCATCGAATTGCTCGTAGTGATATCGATTATTGCCATTCTGGCCGGCTTGTTATTGCCCTCTTTGAACATGGCCAGAGAAAAGGCTAAACGAATTGATTGTATTAGCAATTTACGTCAGTTTGGTTTAGCTATCATCGTTTACCGTGATGATTTCAATAAACGTTTTCCCCCATGGATTTCAACTCTTAACCCACAATATATTTCCTCGAAAGAAATATATCATTGTCGCAAGGACGGCAACAATTCCGCCACCGCGGCGAACAACTGGGTTTCGCATCCGCTAGGCAGTTTTACTGAAGCTTATGATCGCCCCAAACCGGCTGGATTTACCTACCCCGACGGCAATCCGCGTTCTAATTCGTTGATTACTAAAGTGAGTTTCTTTTATGAATTCAGTGATGCAATCTGCACGTTTGTCATACCCGCCACTACCCGTTCATGGAATGCGGTCAAATATGATGCGATGCAATATGGAAAAAATCCCTATACAAATATACCCTATTCAAAGAAATTAAGTTATTTTCCGGTGGTGCGTTGCTTCTGGCATCTGGGTAAAGATAACAAGCCATCGATCAATGTTTCGCCAGCCGGTAACTGTTTTTACAGTAATCTGGAATGGGAAAAAGATACCTGGAAAATGTAAATAATAGATAGACAGGATCATTTGCGACAGAATCATTTTTTGCTGAGAAGTAAAAGTGGCAGAGGAACGACGAACAGTGCTGCGCCACTCTTTTTTCTGCGGCGCAGATCAAGCACTCCAACTAATATCATGATTGGAACAGAATAAAATATCAGCCAGTGACCGGAGAATGCTTTGGTCTCTATAGTAATCAGATATTCCGCTTCAGTTTTAGTTATTTCTTCAACTATCAGCTGTGCTGATGCTGTCGGGGTAAAAACTACAGTTAATGTTGTTTCCATTAGTTCACCGGAGTAATATAGAGGGTAATTTTTCACCTGATTTTTTGTTTTTTAGTTCCGGCGAAGCCGGTTATGTTCACTCCCAGATTGAATTAATTGTATGAATTTTAACCTTTTTCAAAGAACCGCTACCGCTGGTTTGATATGGGAATATCACAGGCTGGGCAGGAGTTGTTAATTTTCGTTTAGCATACCATATCCTGCCGTTACCGCCAAAAAGTTCAATGGATGCTCGGTCAACAAGAATTCTAAGCTTAAACTCTTTTGCATCAGCAGGGAAAGGGAATTTTATGGCTGACATACGAACTTCACGTGCTTTAGCGTCAAGCGCGATATCTTCACCACAAACATTTATGATTAATTCACAATTATCAGCCAATTCTATTTCGATATCCCAACTATTACCTTCCGGAATTTTCATAAACTCATCCGGAGTGTTGTCCGAAGGTTTCATTGCGATATTATTAAACTCCCAGCTTGCTCCCCTGAGTCCTGCCAATTCTTTTATTGGTTCCGCGCATAAGCGCATACCGTCTGAAAATGATTTTAGGGATAATTCTACAGGAAGAGTCATGTTCTGGTTAAAATCCGCGGCTTGACATTCACCTTGTTGCCAGCACAACATGATCTTACGTCCGTCCAGAGTGTTACTCCATATCTGTCCTGCATAGCCGCATCCTTTACCGTAGCGCCCAAAACTGTCAAACGGTCCGGCTTCGGCTTCAAATTTTTCACCGTCAAAATTTCCAATTAAATATTTTCCATTGGCTTCCATGAATATCCATTTAATATTGTCTTCACAGCCATCGAGCGGGATGGGGAAAAATTCCGGACATTCACGGCCATCCGGAACGGCTAATTCTTGGATGATCTGCCATTTAAGCAAATTTGTGGATGTTAATAAATTAAAGGTTTTTTCCGCATCCCCACGATAAAGTGCCATTACCCATTTTTGCGATTCCTGGTGCCAGATGACTTTGGGGTCACGGGCTTCGCTGATAATATGACCGACAACCGGATTATTTGCGTACTTCTTAAAAGTTTCGCCCCCGTCAACACTATAGGCCATGCATTGAGTATCTTCACAGGGAACGGGGGCAAGATTTCCTGCGGCTGTATAAAACAATAAAATTGGCGGATGTTCGTGCTGCTGTAGACCTGAAGCGTTGTGCCAGTCGACAACGGCTCCGCCGGAAAACATCATGCCTGTTTCGTCCGGACATAGCACATCACCTTTTTCCTGCCAATGTATCAAATCATTACTTACAGCGTGTCCCCAATGCATATTGCCCCAGCCTGTGCCAAAAGGATTATGCTGATAAAACAGATGGTATTTACCATTGTAATAGACCAGTCCGTTGGGATCATTAAGCCAGCCGCGTTTCGAGGAAAAATGGAATTGAGGGCGGTGTTTTTCCTGATAAACACCGTCAAGTCCCAGCGGTAAGTCGCTTTGCCTTAAAGCTGTAAAGAATTTTTCCGCAAGTTCATCATTTGCTATTTCAAATTCTATTTCCTGTCCGACAAACTCTTCCAGGTCATGGTAAGCGATAAAATCATATACTTCGCCTCCCGGACTGACATCAAAGTATCTGAGAATATTTTGACTGTTTGACGTTTTAATAATCACACGAGTGCTGGGAGTACTATTGCTTACGGGAACGTTAATATATCTTTTTTCGACAATAATATTTTTTTTCACTCTAACCTAACTCCAGCTATTTCTTCTGCGGTTTACCGCAGCACTGTTTGAATTTTTTGCCACTGCCGCATGAGCAGGGTGCGTTTCTTGATGGATGGGGCTGTTGTTGGCTGGCTGCTGCCATTGCCCGACGTTGCATCTCCTGTTGCTGGAACTCCTGGCGTTCACGACGAATCTGATCTGCTAATATTTTAAAGCGGGGCAGGGTGTGTTGATAAAATATTTCCCAGCCACTGCATAAGGCACTGAGCTGGCCTGGTATTGAACCGCGTCCCGGACGGTTTTTAGGACAGCAGCCGTTGCATAACATGAGATATTGACATTGAGCACATTTATCATGACGTTGCGCTTTGCGTGCCCCGAAATCTTTGTATAACTGTGACTCATAAAGACTTTTCCAGTCGTCACCGAGGATATTGCCCAGCTTCATTTCTGGGCTGACGAAAAAATCGCATGGATAGACATCACCGTTATTTTCAACGACAAAATATTGGCGGCAATCTTCAGCCATAGCACAGACATTTGGGTTATTGTCAACCATTCTGACCAGAATTGAATCAAACAGTCTGACTGAGACGGTACGATGATCATTTTTATACCATTCGTCAAATATCTGGCAGAGAAATTCTCCCCACTGTTCAGGTTTCACCGCGAACGGCATCAGTTCATTATTACTATCAAATTCAATACATTCGATATATTGATGATAATTGAGTCCCAGGGTTTTCAGATAATCATAGATTTCCAGCGGGTGTTCGGCGTTTGCGCTGCTGACTAAAGTCAGGACATTGTGTTCAACATTGTGCCGTTTTAGGACATTAAGTCCATTCATCACTGCTTGGTGACTGCCATCGCCGTTGATAGTAAAACGATTTAGGTTATGGATTTTTTCCGGTCCATCAATGCTGATGCCGACCAGAAAATTATATTGGTGGAGGAATTTTCCCCATTCGTCATCAAGCAGGGTGCCGTTGGTCTGCAGTCCGTTTGAAACTGCCTTGCCTGATCTGCCATATTGCTGCATCAGTTTAATGGCGCGTTTGTAAAAATCGAGTCCCATGATGGTTGGTTCACCACCCTGCCAGCCGAATGAGTAGTTTGGCATCGGCACCGCCATAAAAGAGCTGATCATCTGTTCAAGTATAGCATCAGTCATTGTATGCTGCCCTGCATAGAGCTGTTCTTTGACGAGATAAAAACAGTAGGTGCAACGTAAATTACACCCGAATGAGGCTGGCTTAACCAGCAGTGAAAATGGTTTCATGGTAAATCCTTGTTCTATCATTTATTTTCTCTAATTAGGCATTTATGGCATGCTTTTTTAAATACTTTAACACTTTTTATTGTTCAACCCCATTCGGGGTTGTAGTGTTATGTTGTGATTATGCCGTAGGTTAAAACCTACGGCTATTGTTGTTTAACCTCTTTGAGGTTAGCTGTTTATTACCCCGGACGGGGTAACATTTTAATAGCCACGGGTTTTAACCCGTGGAGATGAAAACAACCAATACACCCCGAATGGGGTTGCGCAAAGTGTAATACCGTTTTGCGATCTAAAAGCTATTAAAGAGCTGCGCGGTTGAGTTTGATAACGCACAGAAAACTAGCTAAAAGAATGCACTTGTGTATAAACTATTTTTTAAGTGTAATTTGAAACTATTTTATTCATGGGGTTGTCCTTTTATTATTCGTATGTAATATAGCTGAAGTTGCAGTGGTTACCAGATTGTATTTTTATAAAAAGCCCTGATATTTGCGTCTGAAGCCAAAATGGGGAGTTGTTTAAGATTAGCGGTTGCGACAATTGCCCGGTCAGTGGGATCACGATGCTCCCAGTCTAATCTTAAACTTTCCAGCCATATATTTTCATCAACCGGGATTATTTTCCTGGATCCTCAGTGTACCACAGCAAGCCATAGGTGTCGAGTAGCATCATTAGACATCCTCCTATTCTGCCATTGTCGGAGCATTGATATCTTCGTAGTATTTAACTTTTCCGCGTAAATCTTTGAAGACTTGTTCTTGTTTCAGTCTAGTACGTAAAGGAACAATTTTTTAAACCGGTTTCCGGTGATCTGTAACAATCAGTTCCTCGCCGCTCTGTTCAACATGACGGAAATATTCCAGCATTTTGGCTTTCAATTCACCTTTGGCTACTCTAACATTAGATATGATCCTTATTTTAGATAAATATGACTATAGTTATGACTATAGTCAAATATAACCGGTATTGTTTTTTAATTTTGAAGTGCGGTGATTCTTCACCGCTTTTAACGTAGGTGGGATCAAGAACACAAGCGGGACGCTTATGCTAACATCGAGAACACAAGCGGGACGCTTATCTACAACAAAAAAACGGCTGACTTGAGATAACTCAAGCAGCCGTTTCATATTTATAATTTCACCTATACATTTGTTTAGGTGAGGTATTAACTTTTATTTCTTTTGTTTGAGCTTAAATCACCAAATAAATGAATTAAAAATTACCCATAATGGGTATAAATTAGTCGTCCATGTCTTCAAGTGCAGCTTTGCGACTCAGGCGCATTTTGCCGGAGTTGTCAATGTCAAGCACTTTGACGGAGACCAGGTCACCCTCTTTGCAGATATCAGATACTGCTTTGACGCGGTAGTCAGCGAGTTCTGAAATATGGAGCAGACCTTCCTGTCCAGGCAGAATTTCGACAAATGCGCCGAAATCTTTGACAGTGATAACTTTACCACGGTAAATTTTACCGATTTCAGCTTCAGCAGTACAACCCATCACCCGGTCTCTAGCTGCATCAAGAACCTCTTTGCTGTTAGCCAGGATCTTAACATCACCGTTTT
The DNA here is from genome assembly GCA_021647315.1 of Victivallaceae bacterium. Classification (GTDB taxonomy): domain Bacteria; phylum Verrucomicrobiota; class Lentisphaeria; order Victivallales; family Victivallaceae; genus JAKIUY01. The sequence goes on along the minus strand of JAKIUY010000057.1, from coordinate 5,532 downwards.
CGGCGATATTGATGTCAGCACCGGTTTCTTCGGTGATGGCGCGGATGTTTTTCCCGCCCGGTCCAATCAGAGCACCGATCTTTTCAGGATTGATCTGAACAATTTCGATACGCGGAGCATTCGGGTTCATTTCTGAACGCGGTGCCGGCATGCACTCTTCCATAACATCAAGAATTTTCATCCGTGAAATCAGGTTGCGTTCCATGCCTTTGCAAAGCAGGTCAATTGAAATGCCCGGTAGTTTCAGATCGAGCTGGAAACCGGTAATACCGGCACGGGTACCACAAACTTTAAAGTCCATGTCACCGAAATGATCTTCCGCACCGATAATATCAGTCAACAGCAGTTCTTTGTCATCACCAGTTACCAGACCACATGAGATTCCGGCGACTGGAGCTTTGATTGGTACTCCGCAATCCATCAGTGCTAAAATTGCGCCACAGACAGATGCCATAGAGGTTGAACCGTTTGAGCTCATTACTTCAGAAACGCAACGGATCGCGTAAGGATAATCTTTAGGAATAATCTTAGCTACTGAACGTTCAGCCAAGTTACCATGACCGATTTCACGACGACCAGGACCCATGATTCTGCCAGTTTCACCGACACTGTAGTTCGGGAAGTTGTAATGCAGGTAAAAACGTTTTTCAGATGCCGGAGAAGTGATACTGTCAAACTCCTGCGCTGCCCGATCACCACCGAGAGTGGCAATTACCAGTGCCTGAGTTTCACCACGTGAGAAGAGACCGCTACCATGAACAATTGGCAGTACACCAGCTTCAGCAGTCAATGGACGCAGATCTTCGATGCCACGACCATCCTGACGATATTGATCAACGAGGATCATAGTACGAATGGTTTTTTCTAACAGGGCATCGCCAGCTTTACGCATTTCAAGCTCAAAATCAATCTTTGCGTCAAGCTCTTCGCCGAGTTCTTCTTTAATTGCGACAGCGGCTTCAGCCAAGAGGGCTTTAAGCGCATCCTGACGATCATTTTTACCCGGAATTTTGCAGATATCTTCAATTTTACCAGCACAGAATTTTTCAAGTCCGGCAGTGATATTTTCAGGTACGAGATGCAACGTTGGAACGATTTTAGCTTTACCAGCTTTAGCTTGCAGTTCAAGCTGCGCCGTAATCTGAGTTTTGACTACTTCATTAGCAAAACGCATTGCCTGTTCGAGCAGTTCTTCAGAACATTCATCAGCTTCACCTTCAATCATGATAACTTTGTCGGCCAGACCGGCATAGATCAATTCAAGTGAGCTGTTAGCCATTTCACTATGAGTTGGGTTAGCAATAAATTTGCCATCAACATAACCGACGCGTAGTGCACCGATTGGACCGCCGAATGGCATATCTGAGAGTGCCAACGCAGCTGAAGCACCGATCATGCAAAGCATATCTGGATCATTTTCACCATCAGCACTCAGTACCAGAGCCTGAACCTGAACTTCATCAAAATAACCTTTAGGGAACAGTGGACGCAATGGTCTATCTGTTACGCGGCAAGTGAGAATCTCTTTTTCAGTTGGACGACCTTCACGTTTGAAAAATCCACCTGGGATTTTGCCGGCTGCTGAGAATTTTTCCCGATAATCAACCTGAAGTGGGAAGAAGTCCGTACCTGGACGCGGAGATCCAGAACATGCTGCAACCATAAGAATTGTGTCGCCCTGACGGACAAGCACGGAACCATTAGCGAGTTTCGCGAGTTTTCCGGTGGATATTTCAATATCCTTACCTTCACCAACACTGAATACTACTTTTTCTTCTGCCATAATAAATACCTTTAATTTAGGGACAAGTTCCATGGCATGGAACTGTCCGGCTATGAAAGCATTTTGCTTTCATGTTTGTTGATTACTGTTAGTTATCGACAAAAAAGGTATGAATAATAATATTATTGCGGAACTGCGGTAGCAACTTCCGGCAGGTAAACTCCAGATCTTGGTACCGTAACTCCACACCTTAATTATTGCTGTCATCTTTTTTATCATTATAAACAGTAATAAAGAACTCATAATATAAACCTATTTAGATTAAAAGCAATCGAATTATGAATTGCAAATTACGAATTATGACGAATGCGGAGCCGTAGAGGCTAGCGGTACGCCAGAGCGAAGCGCCAATTACGAAGTGGAGAAAACTATTACGCAGAGCAGGAAAGACGCAACCAAAACTTTTGACATAATGATTTTTTTTATAAATATTCTACTTGCTGAAAAAATATAACTTTTTGTGATTTATCACTTGACATTCAGTTGTTTTATTGGTATTATTAGAATAATAAAACACATTTGTAACTGTTACAATTAATCAATGAATTTGAGGGTATTAATGAAAAAGAGAATATTCAACAAGCACTCGGATAATCCGATTATCACTGCTGCGGATCTGCCGGAGGATATAATGTATGTGCTTAATCCCGGTGCGATCAAACATAATGGCGAATATATAATGATGATGGATGCCGCGACCACCAGTACACCGATTATTTTTTGGTTGGCACGCAGTCAGGACGGCGTTAATTTCAAGCCTGATCCGGCGCCGATAAGCAATTGGCCACGCTGGAGTGATGAACAGGTCGAAACCTGTATTTATGACCCGCGGATCACCAAAATTGATGATGAGTATATTATTATGTATGCTAGTCATGTCTTGGGACGGAGTGTCAGAACTGGGGTAGTTAGAACTATTGATTTCATCAATTTTGAGCGTATAGAACAGGAAGATACCCAACAGACTAATCGTAATTCGGCTCTGTTTCCTGAAAAAATTAACGGTCAGTATGTGCGTTTTGATCGTCCGATGTTAGACAGTGCCTGGGATCCGTCTGATATGTGTATCAGTTATTCACACGATTTACAGCATTGGCGTCATTCCAAAACCTTAATGCAGCCGCGTTCAGGTTGTTGGGATTCCCATAAAATCGGTGCTGGAGCGGTCCCAATAAAAACCGATCAGGGCTGGCTGGAAATTTATCACGGAGTTGATAAAACTGCTAGTACCTATATCTATCGGCTCGGCGTAATGATGCTTGATCTTGACGACCCGTCAAGAATTATTTCCCGTGGCGTATGTCCGGTGTTGTGGCCGGAACATGATTATGAACTTGACGGCCGGGTGACAAATACCACGTTTACCGCCAATGCCCTGTTGGATGGGGATGGTACAGTAAGAATGTATTATGGTGCTGCTGATGCCTGTATTGGGCTGGCCACAGCAAAAATTGATGACCTGATTGAGGCATGTTTTGATCAAAATGATCGTTTAAGAGCATTTTTTGGTAACCCGGAACCTGTAACAAGGTTAAAGGTTGTTTAATATTTATCTCCCAAAATAATTCTGCTTCGGATATTGCCGGGATCAGCCTCGCTTAAAAGACCTGTTAAGAGCAGTGGCTTCAATATTTTTGTCACATTGGATCTTTTCGTGTAACATCTAGCCATTTAAATGAGTCTCACCATTTGCTAATTGGTTTTGGTGACGGTTTTACTGTTTTTATTTGCAACTGGTTTAACTGTTGTAATAATTTTGCTTTAACCCCTAATTCTGTTTCCCAGAGATTAACCAATTCCTGTGGATCATTTTTCAGGTCAAACAGTTCCCCTTCATCAGTCTCCAGGTAACAGGTAAGTTTGAATTGATCCGTAATAATTGTTTTTGCCGATAATCCTTCTGAAAAATTCTCAATCATAACTAAATTCCGCGGTTTGACAATACCGTTAATTTGACTGAGTAGACTTTGTGCTGTAATCTGTTCCGGCGGTACGAGATTGGCAAGCTCAAGGATAGTTGGCATCAGATCATAAGTCATTACCATGCCATTGAAATCAGCGTCTGACTGCATCGCCGGATATGAGAAAATAAATGGTACTTTGATCAGGGGCTGATACATAAACGGTCCTTTAAGTGCCAAGCCATGATCGCCCAGTAACTCTCCATGGTCGGCAACAAAGAAAATGGCGGTATTTTCATAAAGATTATGGTCTTTTAAAGCCTTGATTACCTTGCCGACATTTTTATCGATCAGTGATATCGTACCGTAATAATGGGCGATCATCCGTTGCCAGTCCTGCGGGGTATGATTTGCAAAAGACTTACCGCTAGTTTTACGGTCCTCTTCAGCGTATCGTTTAAAATGCGCCGGTAGCTCTTGCATCAGGCTGTTATAGTCAACAGGCAATGGTATATCAGCAGAATTGTACATTGTGTCAAAGGGTTCGGATGGATCAAATGGATGGTGAGGATCCCAGAAAGAACAATGGGCTAAAAATGGTTTATCTGGATCACGTTTTGCTAAAAAATCTATGGTTCGTTCTGCCGTCCAAGTGGAACGATGCAGGGGTTCAGGAATTGTTCCGCTGATGACCTGAAATGGGCCGTCTGGATCGTATTGAAGGCAATCATTTGGATTCTTTAGCTCAAAGCCGTTATTGTTCAGCATTTGCAGATACGGTGAATTTTCTCCTTCAACGAAATCAATTTTTTCAAAGCCATAATAAGGGTATGCGTCTGGAATTTCACCCGGCTCGTATGGCGGGTTATCAAAACCTCTGGCGATCGGAGATAGATGCATTTTCCCAGCAGCATAAGTTTGGTAACCGCTCTGACGGAGCAATTCAGGATAAACTGGCAATGATTTATCCAAACCAATACCGTTAACGATAGATTTGTGGGCTGATGGATAAAGTCCTGTGAGCATGGAGTTGCGTTGTGGTAGACAAATTGGCTGACATACATAGGCGTTCTGGAAATTAATTCCGGTGGCGGCCAATTTATCAATATTCGGGGTTTTTATTACTGGATTACCATTGCAACCCAAAGCATCAAAGCGATGCTGGTCGGTAATGAAAATTAAAATATTTGGACGTTGCTGCATAATATTCCTCCGTGGTTTGTTTAGGACATTAGTCATAATATTTAGCTATTTTTTGGCAGAATATTATATTTGCCGACCGCGAAGCGGCATCTGCCTTCAGGTGCCACCTGATTAGGATTGTGGTACTTGTAGATTGCCGGGCAGAGTAGTGTCAGCCCACGGGGGATTAGCCATCCTGAATCAGAAGTCCTGCATCTGGGTTCAGATTGAGCGTCTTTTCCGGAAATTCCCGCCAGAAACTTGCTCTTGATTCCTTTTGTTTTTCCATTTGCGATTAAATGATTGTCATGACTGACCGCATGGCTTTTAATTTATCGTCATAAAATGACAGGCCAGCACGGTTGCAGGTTTCAGCCGGATCAAGCTTTTTATCAGAGATAAATTCACGATTATGTTTTGAATTTTCAGTTCCGGCACCGCCGGTTATGCTCAATGTAACAGTTACGAAATGATTATTAAAATAATATATTATTAAGTTTAATCAAATGCTTTTGTTCTCATATTGCGATTTTTTTTTTAAAAACGTTAATTGAAAAGTTAAATGCACGTTTGTCAGATTAAACGCATCTTACTTATGGAAATGTGTGCATTAACTCTGACACTCTGGACGAGGTGACATACATTTTCCCTTTTATAGGATCAAAT
>JAKIUY010000056.1 GCA_021647315.1 Victivallaceae bacterium | reverse complement strand
AAAAACAGAGAAAATTATTTTTGAAATTTAGATAGAATAGTTTGAGTGGACAAAAAATAAGTAAAAATTTATTTTAAGTTCAAAAAATACCATGAAAATGCATTAAAAAAGGTGCTGAATGTGTGTTAGAGCAAAGGATGGGATGGAAATATCAAATGGTCTGCGTTATCTTCACGGGCAGATGGGACAGTGGCATAACAGGCAGAAAGAGTCATCCGGCTCCTTCTGGGCTGATCGTTTCCACAGTACCAGAATTCAGGATGGTGCACATCTGGCTCGGTGTTTGCTTTATATTGATCTAAATATGGTTCGTGCCGGAGTTGTTGAACACCCGTCGAAATGGACTCACAGTGCATATAGAGAACTGCGAGGAGAACGGCAGCGTTGTTGTATTATCAATATGCCACGTTTATTAAACAGTCTGGCAATGAAAGATGAAAACAGTTTCCAAGGTTGGCATGAACGGGTTTTGGCAGAAAAACTTACCCAAAAAAACCACAGAGAAAAGTATTGGAGTAACTCTGTTGCCGCTGGCGAGAGAGAATGGTTGGAGCAGTTGGTAAAGAGTCAGCGATTAAAACGGTACAATATTGTTGATGATGGAGAAACCTGTTATTTGCAGGGTAGCAAAGGAGGAATTTTATAAAAAAACGATTAATTCCTTATTCTAATATACTGCGCCTCACTTTATTAAAATAAGATAGTTTTATTTGATATTTTAAAATGTTTTATGTAGTAAAATGAATATTTTAACAGTACTATAAGGGACAGACCCCGCAAGAAGACACCGCAAGAAGAAATGGGCTTAAGGTATCCACCAATGGCTTTTACTGAACATGGAATCGCAATGCTTTCCAGCGTACTGAAAAGTGAACAGGCCATACAAATGAATATTGCAATTATTAAGGCATTTATCAGAATGCGTGAATTGCTTCTGAATAATGTTAAAATGGCAGAACAGTTAAAAGAAATTGAAGATCGAATGGATACGCAGGAAATGAATACCATCATTATTATGGATAAACTGAGAGCATTGACTAATCCAGTGGAGAAGAAAACACGAAAAATAGGCTTTGATACAAAAAAATAATCTATGGCATGTCGAAAGTTACAATTACAGGATTATTTCAGGCTGATTAAGCCTGCAAATAATCCCACTAAATACTGCGGAGCAGGATTTACCCCACAACCGGTTGATGGTGATGGTTATCATGTGGGACGTGTTGATAATGCTTCATTCGGTACGCTTGATTTCACTATGCTCAAGAACAATTCCTACACCCTGCAGTTAGTTGTACAGGGCGGTACTGATATTGTAACCGCTGAAGTTAACTTCGCCCTTAATTCACAACTGAAAGTTGGGCAGCTGGGGTTTGCCCAGCAGTATCTGATTATTACGGTATCGGAATGAGGTTTCGTAAAAATTCTTAAATTTACCGCACTTGTCACAGACTCCCGCTGAATTTGTCTTGCAGATCTGAATGGCATGGATGGTATTAAACTGTTCAAAACTGTTCATCCGACATTCTGTTCTGAAAAAGCTCAAGATACTCGCGACCGTATGTTCTGAAGATTTTATCTAGCATTGCGATTTCTCCCTTTTGAGACTTTGCCGCGGTTTCCGTTTGTTTTGGCTTTTAGGCGGTCTGCCGAGTTTTGATGCGAAGTGCGAAGCATCTTTGGAGTGCGGTGATTTTTCACCGCTTTTCACTTGGCAACTGATGTCTTCAGCCAATATCAAACCTAATTGGCCTATGTTATTCAGCAACGATATTAGTGCCATAGCGGCGTTTAAATTCCTCGAAAGACTTGGAATATCTTTCCTGATTCTGACGCGGCAGACTTCTCATTGATATTTCCCGGTCAATAATTAGCTGTGCCTGAGAGCTTGCGATAAAGTCGTTGAGCGACTGAATGATATTAATTTCACTTTCACTTAATACCTCTTCAAGCTGTCTGAGCTGGGTAGAGTCACTCCCCCCCAGTACTCCCTGGATACTTGCCTCATCATTTTGCAGAATAATTGCGGGTTCTACCAGAGCCAATGCTGCCTGGACAAGCTCAAGTAATAGAGAAAAATATTTAAACAGGCGTTTCTCACGCTCGTTTTTCAAATCCCGGGTAGCAGCGGAAATATCAACTGTCGATTTTAGTATAATATCAATTAACTCCAGAGCATTTTTGTATAATGTGCTTCGTTCAGCTTCGGAGAGGGAAAATATATCTGTCCTGAGCAGGTCAATCATACATTGGCAGGCAGAATCACGCCTGCCCATCAGTGGCGGCACATTCATAACGATCAGGAAACTTGATCCTTCCCGACGACTGCGGGATGGAGTAATACGGTGAAATGCACGTTTTACTTTCTTTATTACACCGCTTCTAGTGAAACCCGGCTGCATAACAATTCTCCATAAATCAGGCTTTCGCCTGAACCTTTATTCAACCCAAAATATAAACTGAATTCTTTTTCATAGCCTACATCATTGCATTTTATAATTAAGCGGCAAAACTCAATCGAAGCAAGCTGGCTGAGTATGTCAACTGACTTTTATCTGTTATTCAAATATAGCTCTTAAAGCTCAAAAGGCAAATTTTCGAGTTAGTACTCACAAAAAAAATAACTTGGATTTTTCGCTTGTTTCCAAGCAGCTGCTCTGCGTTACAAAAATATTTATATAGTTCTACTATGTAACCCCGCAAGAACCCGCGCCGGGTTCAATCTGTTTTACTACTCATCCTGAGCCGTTACCTCTTCAGCTGATTTTTCAGCTGCCAATTCAAGTTCAGACTCAACTTTTTGGGTTGCTGTCTGGCCGGCAACTTTTTTCAGGTTGGCAATTTTACTTTCCAATTTCTTTATTCTGGCATCATATTTTTTCGAACTATAACCTGATGCGGTTTTTTTACTAAGACGATCAGTATAAGCTTTCAGTTTCTTCTGTAGAATAACCAATTCAACTTTCAGTTTTTTTTCAATTAATTCCTGTTGATTCTGCTTCCGCTTTTCCAAATTCTCAATCCATGCTTCCCGCGGATTCCTGGTTTTTTTTTCAGCTTTTATTCTGGCATCAATCCCCTTGATATTTTTCTGATAGCGAGCAAATGGATTATATTGCTTTTTAGTCACGGAAATCTTGCCGGCAACAACCGCAGGGCAGAAGATCCCCATAATCATAACCAACAGTGAAATTTTTAGTAAAAATCCAGATAGCTTCATTATTTATTCTCTGTGTATTTAGGTGCTTGGTGCCTAACATGTACAAAACTTTCGACATAAGTTGCTTTTTCCGCTTCCGTAGCAACGTAGTTGCGGAGTTTGAAGCGGTACTTGGCTTCAGGTGCAACCTGAACTCGCAGCGACGGGATGCAACTCATATACATGGTGCTTAATACTCTTGAAGTTTATAGGTTTTCCAAGCTCTCGCAGCATCGGTATTACCGTTTTCCCAAGCTCTGCGAATCCATTCTTTGGCAAGTTTGTAATCTTTTTTAACCCCAAGTCCGTTGATATACATAAACCCGAACCGGTACTGAGCTTTAGCGTATTTAAGCTTCGCTGCCTTTTCATACCATTTTACCGCCTCCGTCAAATTCTTGTCTACGCCATCACCTTTTTCATACATCCGGCCAAATTCATACTGCGCCGGCGCATAGCCTAGGTTGGCCGCTTTTTCATACCATTGAATGGCTTTGGTATAGTCTTTTAATACACCAAGCCCACTGAGATACATCTTGCCGAGCTGGGACATCGCTTCCATATCGCCGGATTCAGCGCGCTTGGTATAATTGGCAACAGCTTTTTTATACCAGACGATGGCCTGTTCCATATCCTTGGCAACACCGTTCCCTTTTTCATAAAGCAGCCCTATTCTGTATTGCGCCGGGGCATATTGCTGACCAGCTGCTTTCTTGAACCATCTGAGGGTCTGCTTGTAATCCTTTTTAACTCCCCAGCCGTTCTCATAAATCAGACCGAGATTATATTGGGCCGGGGCATATTTCTTGTTCGCTGCCTTCTCATACCAGTCGGCAGCCTTTTCATAGTTTTTCGAAACCCCATAGCCTTTTTCATACATTAATCCAAGTTTATACTGTGCCTTGATAAAGTCCTGCAAGGCAGCTTCACGATACCATAGCACTGCTTTTTCATAATCTTTAAGGAAACCGTAATCCTGTTCATACATCATCGCCAAATTATATTGGGCCGGGGCATACCCCTGTTCAGAGGATTTGTTATACCATGATACCGCCTGATTGATATCTGCTTCTACACCATAGCCATGTTTATACATTCTACCAAGATTGAACTGCGCCTGGTCAAAGCCCTGGGTTGCTGACTTGTTGTACCAATCAACTGCCGTTGCGTAGTCTTTCAGCACTCCATAACCGTTTTCATACATCACCCCCATGCCATTTTGCGCCGGAGCAAAACCCTGTGAGGTCGCTTTCTGATACCAGTTCAACGCCTTACTGTAATCTTTCAGCACCCCGTAGCCTTTTGAATACATCTGCCCAAGACTATGTTGTGATGAAGCATCTCCCTGAGCTGCTGCCTTGCCGTACCATTCAACTGCGGTTCTGTACCACTTAACCGCCTTACGGTAATCTTCCAGTACTCCGTTACCGTTTTCGTACATGGTGCCAAGTTTATATTGAGCCGGGGCGTAGCCCTGTTCCGCCGCCGCTTCATACCATTTCACCGCCTGTTTGTCATCTTTAAGTTCATCATGGGAAAAATAAATCTGCGCCAACCGATACTGGGCATTCGCAAAGCCCTGTTCTGCCGCTTTCATATACCACAAGATCGCCAGCCGTGGATCCCGCTCTGCACCGTAACCTTCTTCATACATGGTTGCCAGTCGATATTGAGCTTCCACATTACCTTTGGCGGCTTCCCGTGAATACCAGCGGAGTGATTTCCTGCATTCCTCATCCGCGGTTTTTGTATCTTTCAGCACTCCATAACCATTCAAATACATCTGTCCAAGGGCATAGTAGGCGCGTGGATCTTTTCCTTTTGCCGCTTTCGAATAGAACTCAAGTGCTTTTTTATAGTTCTTCAAGACGCCGTAGCCGTTTTCATACATTGTGCCAAGACGATAAAGGGCTTCGATTTCTTTATACTTGGCCTCTTCTATATACCATGGCAAAGCTAATTTATAACATTTAGCTGCCTTGCTGTAATCACGCATGATTCCGAGACCGTTAAGGTAGATTACTCCAAGCATATAGTTGGCTCGTGGATCTTTCAGTTTCGCCCCCATTGAAAAATATTGACGGGCTTTCTTCATGCTCTTACCAACTCCATAGCCGTTGAAGTATATGGTACCCATCATGTAGGCAGACTCTTTTTTATTGTCACTCATGGTTTTAGTAAACCAAAGCAGGGATTTACTGTACCATAGTTTGGCTTTTTTAGGGTTCTTTAGACTGCCAAGACTGAGTTCGTACAGTTTCGCCAGCCGAAATTGCGCCGAAGGATTATTCAATTCTGCAGCCCAGCGGTAATATTCAACCGCTTTCTTGTAGTTTTTAGACACGCCCCAGCCATTCTCATACATCATGCCAAGTTTATATTGTGCTTTGGAATCACTTTGCTTCGCCATTTTTGCATAGATTGGAAAGGCAATTTTGTACTTCCGCTGTTGATATGCCTTATTTGCGCGCTGTGTTTCACTTTCAGCCAGCAGTTGGAACACCACGAGGGACAAAACAGTTAAAATCACCAGAAGTCCGCCAGCCAGAATAAGTATCTGCTGTATTGTCAACTTCTGTTTTTTCTTGTTCCTTGCCATAATCAGGATAAAATCCAAGTCCTTAAAAGTTAAAGTAATTAATCCAAAATATCGCTCCATTTAGGTGAAAAATCAAGTCTTGAACCAATTCATGTCAAGAAAAATCAGGATTCAACTAGACAATAGGACAAATAGAGTGTATTTTTTCTCTAAATTATATCAAGCTGACAGTTCAACTTGATGCAAGGCGCATAAAAGTTGAATAACATAGCTGGAAACAGTTGTAATTAATACTTTTAAACTCCATTTTCAGCGTGAGACGCTAAAAGTAAACTGAATATTGCCCGAATGGGTACAACTTTTAAATAAATAAAAAGCGAGGACAATATGGCTGGACACAGTAAATGGGCTAATATAAAACATAAAAAAGCAGCTTCAGACAAGAAAAAAGGTAAAATATTTTCACGGATCGCTAAAGAAATCATGGTGGCGGCAAGACATGGCGGTGATCCTGAAATGAATCCGCAGCTGCGCTCCGCTCTGGTCTCAGCCAAAGCAGTTAATATGCCGAACGATAACATCGAACGCGCCATAAAAAAAGGCACCGGAGATCTCGGCGATGTTGTGTTTGAAGAAATTGTCTATGAAGGTTACGGTGCGGCAGGAGTCGCTCTGCTGATTGAATGCCTGACTGACAATCATAACCGTTCTGCCAGCGATGTACGCATGACACTTGATCGCGGCAACGGCAATCTTGCCAGCAGCGGTGCGGTCAACTGGATGTTTCACCGCAAAGCGCATTTTATCATCACTGACGAAAATATTGATGAAGATATGCTGATGGATGTTGTCCTGGATGCCGGAGCCGAAGAGATTGAAGTTGAAGACGGTATCGCAGAGATTTTCGGATCGCCGGAAAGTTTTGAAGCCATTCTGAAAGCTCTGGAAACAGCAGGCTTCCAATGCAGTGAATCCGCGGTAATCCAGCACCCTGAAAATACCATCACGATAAATGATGTCGCAACCGCGCAGAAGGTGATGAACCTGATAGATAAACTTGAAGATCTTGATGATGTCCAGTCAGTGCATTCCAACCTGGAAATAGATGATTCCATTGCCGATCAGCTCGACTGATACACCGGTGTATTCTTTTAGCTGGTTAGCTCTGTTCGCAAAGGCAACCCAACTAGTAGTTTCACTTCGTGGTTTTCAACAGGCGACATCCCGGCGACACTCGCGGAGGACGAAGTAAAAAGCCTTCCCCCTTGGGGATTATCAGCCTATGCGCCTGGTGCAATATAAAACTTAAAAGTTCGCTTTAATCTATCCCTTAAGGGATGCATAGCGTAGCCCACGGTAGCACCGTGGGTTATATAGAATTACCAAATTAGTTCCCTGTAGGGAACTATTATATGCCTGACATAAACCCACTGCGATGCAGTGGGCTACAGTGTTAATCCCTTACAGGGATATGAATATTTAAGGTTTAGAGCACTGGAAGTCGCAGACTACTGGGGTTCCGGCAAAGCCGGTTATTTTCACAGATCGCAGAACGATATAAATTAGGACAATTTAAAAGGGTTATGATAATATTAGGTATAGATCCGGCAATTCGCTGCAGCGGCTACAGTATTGTTGATTTTCAGACAATTGACAAGTTTGACGTCATTGACTGCGGCATTATTCGTAATCCCCCAAAAGCTCCGCACAGCGAATGCCTCCGGCGAATTGCCGGCGGTATCCGTGAACTGATCAAACAATTCAAACCGGAAGCCGCCGCTATCGAAGCGGTTTTTTACGGTAAAAATATCAAAACCTCGATGATTCTCAGTATGGCCAGAGGCACGATAATCACCGTGCTGGCAGAACACGATGTCCCTGTCTACTCCTATTCGCCGCGCACAGCAAAACGCGCTGTCGCCGGCAACGGAGCCGCGTCAAAGGAGCAGCTGGCCAACCTGATTGCTTCAACTGCCAGACTCTGTATTGAAAATATTCCGCTCGATGCCACCGATGCAATTGCCCTGGCACTCTGCCATGCAAATATCGCAATGCGTCCCGACATGAAACTCTTAATACCGGATCCGCTCTAATCGCACTGATTAAAAAACGTTATTCACTCCACTCATTTAAACAAATTTCATTACTATATTGCATTATATACCCATTTATGGGTAGGTTTTCATTCGTTTAAGGCTATTTCAAAAGTCTCCACGTCAGATTTTTGATTTTAAAATTTTGAATCTTCCACACTTGTTGCAACATCTGTTTGATCTCATTTCTGACTATTATACTTGCCAGTCAAACGGAGCGGATAAAAGTCTAATCAGTAAAAATTTCAGAACCTTCCCAACGTCCCTCGGCTTCATCAAATTCCATAGCATCTGACGGCATGATAAAATGAGAATTGCCTTCACCACACACCTCTTGCAAGGTATCAATGATGCGTTTACATTTTGCTGGGAAAGCAAAAGGCCCGGCAATAAACATCGGTTTACCGTCATGGCCAACTCAAATTATTTAGTTTCCAGTTTCCAACTCATCATCTATTTGCTTTTGCGCTGGAACAACGCAAGCTACTCTCCCAATCTCCCCGCTTCTAGCTTCTACTTCTTCAGCAACGGTGCGAGAAACTGGCCGGTGTAGGAATTGGTCTGTTTTGCCACCTTCTCCGGGGTGCCTTCGGCAAGCACTCTCCCGCCGGCATCACCGCCTTCAGGGCCGAGATCAATAATATGGTCCGCGACTTTGATCACATCCAAGTTGTGTTCAATCACCAAGACGCTGTTGCCTTTATCACGCAGTTTGAGCAACACTTTCAACAATTGTTCAATATCAGCAAGATGCAGACCGGTGGTCGGTTCATCCAGAATATAAAGGGTATGACCACGCGGGATCCGTGAGAGTTCGGTTGACAGTTTGACTCGTTGCGCTTCACCGCCGGAAAGGGTGGTTGCCGGTTGGCCGAGGTGGATATAACCAAGTCCGACCTCTTTCAGCATATTAAATTTTCTCGCCAGCGTTGGAATTGCCTCAAAAAAATCGGCGGCTTCGTTAACTGTCATATCCAGAACGTCGGCAATATTACGTTTTTTGTAACGGACATTCAGGGTTTCACTGTTAAACCGTTTGCCGTTACAGACTGAACATTCGACATAGACATCAGAGAGAAACTGCATCTCTATCTTTTTTATTCCATCACCTTTACACTCTTCACAACGGCCCCCTTTGACATTGAAACTGAAACGGCCCGGTTTGTAGCCGCGCAGTTTTGAGTCGGGGAGTTCCGCGAACAGTTTACGGATATAACCGAATGCATCGGTATAGGTTGCAGGATTTGAACGCGGGGTCCGGCCGATAGGACTTTGGTCGATGACAATTGCTTTATCAATATGTTCCAAGCCTTTGATCGCTTTATGAGGCCCGGGAACACCGTCTTTTACCTGAAAATGGCGATTCAGAGCTTTGCGCAGGATACCATTGACCAGACTACTTTTACCCGAACCTGAGACCCCGGTGATACAGCAGAATGTGCCCAGTGGAATTTTTACATCAATCTCTTTAAGATTATTAAGTGCAGCTTTCTGAATGATAAGTTTCTTGCCATTTCCCTTCAGGCGTTTTGCTGGAACTTTAATACTTTCTTCCCCTGAAAGGTAGGCGGCGGTACGGGATCTCGGGCAGTTATGAATCTCTTTCGGTGCGCCTTCGGCAACGATTTCACCGCCATGCTTACCCGCACCGGGTCCAAGATCGATAATATGGTCAGCCCGCAGGATGGTATCAAGGTCATGTTCAACCACAATTACCGTATTACCAATATCCCGGAGCTGTTCAAGCGTCGATAACAACCGCAGGTTATCGCGCTGGTGCAATCCGATACTCGGTTCGTCAAGAATATAGAGCACCCCGACCAAACCGCAACCGAGTTGGGTTGCCAGTCTGATACGTTGCGCTTCGCCACCGGACAGCGAACCGCTTTCGCGATTTAAAGTTAAATAATTCAGGCCGACATCTTCGAGGAATTTGAGCCGTGAGCTGATTTCACGCACCACTTCCGAGGCAATCTTCTGATGTTCACTGCTCAGCGTCATTGCATTAATAAAAGTTTTTGCTTCACTGATCGACATGGCATTGAACTGATGAATCGCCATGCCACTGACAGTTACCGCCAGACTGACCGGATTGAGCCGGGCTCCATCGCATTTCGGACATTGCTGCGGGGTCATATATTTTTTTAACCGTTCGCGAACTGAATCACTTTCAGTTTCAATCTGGCGGCGCTGCATATTAGCTAAGACCCCTTCGAACGGCTTCGACCAACGATGTTTTCTACCTCGGATATGGTAATCAAATTCCAGCGGTTCATCGCCAGTGCCGAAGAGCACAGTGTCACGAATTTTATCCGGCAGCTCACAGAATGGCGTAGTCAGCATTGCCGGGTAATTGAGCTGTTCTGACAGTTTACGCAAAATCATATTGTAATAGATAATCAGCCGCCGCGGCCCCCGTCGCCAACCGGGAATAGCCCCCTTTTTAATTGAGAGCGAATCGTCAGGAATAGCCAGTTTGGGATCCATAATCATCAGTGCCCCCAGGCCATGACACTTTTTGCAGGCACCATAGGGGCTGTTGAAAGAAAAATTGCGCGGAGCAAGCTGACCAAAACTGAGCGAACAATCCAGACAAGCCAGATGTTCACTCAACTGTTCTTCGCGCCAACCGCTTTTCCCAGCCTCATTTTCAGGTTCTTCGATCATTACAGTAATAATACCATCACCATGTTTCAACGCAGTCTCAACTGAATCGGTAAGCCGTGACGATTCAATCCGTCCAGTTACCAAACGGTCAATGACCGCTTCAATGGTATGACGGATATTTTTCTTCAGTGATGGGATGTTATCTTCTAATAAAATAATTTTACCATCGACGCGGGCACGGACAAAACCATCTTTCTCAATTTTTTCCAGAATATCACGATGTTCGCCTTTACGCCCACTGATGTAGGGGGCCAGTAACATCATTTTGCGCCCTTCAGGATAACTCAAGAGTTGTTCACATATCGACTGCGCGGATTGCGGTGAAAGTTCCTTGCCGCATTTAGGACAATGCGGTTGCCCTGTATGGGCATAAAGCAATCGCAGATAATCATAAATTTCAGTCGTGGTGGCGACAGTTGAACGCGGATTGCTGCCGGATGAACGCTGTTCGATGGAAATTGCCGGTGACAGACCTTCAATATGATCAACCAGTGGTTTCTGCATGCGGTCGAGAAATTGCCGGGCATAGGCGGAGAGGCTTTCCACGTAACGTCGCTGACCTTCCGCATAAAGGGTATCAAAAGCCAGTGAAGATTTGCCGGAACCGCTCAAGCCGGTAATGACAGTCAGTTTATTGCGGGGAATCTCAACATCAATCCCTTTCAGATTGTGCTGCCGTGCCCCTTTTATATAAATATTTTCAAACATCGTTTCAGTAATACCATTTTATTGTTTTTATGAGGTGATTACCTCTTATAAAATAACATTACTGCGATTTACTGTTTTGTCCAACGGTAAGCTGAAATATTATCTTAGGATCCGCTCAAAAATAAATGGGATAGTTTCGCATAGTATGCGGACTGCTGATTAAGGCACGAAAGTCTTTACATAGTAGAACTATATAAATATTTTCGTAACGCAGAGCAGCTGTTTTCAATCAAGCGAAAAATCCAAGCTATTTTTTTGCGGGTCCTTAATCAATATCAAGCTGAATCGGAACTAGGAATTCTGAGCATGAGCGAAGCGAAAGGCAATAAATAGCGAGGCGATACGACGAACGGTTTATGCCGAATCCGAGCTTGACAGTAAGGCGATAGTTTTTAGTGTTCAACCATCGTAACTCATTATACAATAAGAGGAAACGGTCTAATTGTACTTTGCCATTCTTGATCCATTTAATAGTTTCATCAGATAAAATATATGCCTGAGTCTATACTGGTTTTGTAGATTTTTTTGACCATTTAAATTCAATATTTATTTCTTCAGTTTCCATTTTTTGTATTTAATCCCAGAGTTTAATGGCAATGTTTATTTGATTTATCAATCTGAACATAACCGGCTTTGCCGGAACCAGTAATGCCAGGCTTCGATGAAGCCGGCATTTGTCGCTCCAGCGACAGGGCACGCTCATCGAGAGTTGCCCTTACTCGTACAATTTAACCTCAAAATACAATTCCCTATTAAGTGAACTAAAAAGTCGCAAACTACTAGCTGGAAATACAATTTCCTATTAGGTTAAAATAGTTGATGAGAATTGGGTTTTCAAACCAGAATAGCTACTTTTGATCGAGAGTGATATTCATTTTCTTCTTTCACAGCACGCGGATAAACTACGAGCAGACCAATTCCTAACACCAAGACAAAAACTAGTGTCGCCCCAGAATGGAAACGGCGGCAAGCCAATTAACAAACCACTAACCAGTAAAATTATACTTTCCGCAATACTTAGGGCTCACGCTGGACTTTTGCAATCAGCTCTTTTGTTCAATCTTTTTGATAATATGGTCGAAGACCCAGCGGTTCCATTCAGGTTTAACCCCGATACCCGGCAAATCACCATATTGATTAAATATCAGCCTGCCCTCGAAATATTCGAACATCCGGTCAACTCCGGCTTCAATAATGGCTTTATCCCCGGTCGGCATGATTTTCTGAATATCAATCGGAGACCAGAGGATTGCTTTATATTTGTCCAACAAAGCACTGAGCCATTCAAAATCATATACCGTCGGCTGATCTAGCTGAAAACAGTTGACGCCGGCTTTCAGTAGCGGTTCAAGGATCTCTTCATTTTTCCCGCAAGAATGCATCCATACCTTCATGCCGTAATCATGCGCCATACCAAACATTTCAGTATAAAGATCACCAAAATAATCTTGCCACATTGCCGGACTCATCAGCAGACCACTCTGCGTGCCCATATCCTCACAGAACATAATCGCGTCGGCACCGGCTTTACCGGCTGCTTCAATCTGGATCTTAAATACTTCGGCAACTTTACTATGGAGAATTTTCACCTTTTCAGGCTCAAGTGCCATATCCATCAGATAATCTTCCATTTTACGGATATAACGTGAAGAGGCAAAGACCCAGCCGGATATGCCGGCCAGCCTGTATGTATCAGGCGCTGAATCGAACCCTTTGCGATAATTGGCAACACATTTATCATGTTCAAATACCGGAGCCTGATAGTCAGCCAGCTGACTCCAATCTTCAATAGCGGGTTTGATAACCTCGCCGGCGAGACATCCATCCACCATGCGTTGCCACAGGTTACCCCAGATATCATCATAATATTCAAAGTTGCCTTCAATCCAGGATTTTTTCTCATATCCATTGGGCAGCCCGGTGCCGCCGTTGCATAAGTCGGATATCATATCATCTTTGAAATTAAGCCCCGGTCGCGGCGCACCGCTGTGTGCCTGATTTGCAATAATAATTTCACGTGAAGTCATTTTGTATCTCCATTTTGTTGATGCTACATCTGTCAAATTGTTTTTAATATTTATTTGTACTATATAGTAATTTCAAGCAAAAGAAATGGATAATATTGAGTTATTTTTATAATATATTGATATTATGTTGATAAGCTACGACATTAGGTGCTTCGCGCCTAATATGTATAAAATTGAAGAGTTTTGAAATTACCTCAATATCCTGATCTATGGAACAACACTATGACTGCTCAAGGAGCTATTGCTCGCAGTCGCTTGAAACAGTAGAGATATTCCCCGACATCAGTCCTACCGCAACTGAACTGCTTATTCAACAGCTTTTCTTTGTCCTTGACAAAATGCATCGCCACATTAAGCACAAACTCCTTCGACCCGATTATACCACCATCAGTCCAGTGCCGGGTACGCCGCAGATACCGCAACGGCATACTGACTCCCTTTTTCGCCTTCTGAACAGTTTCATTCAGCTCCTCACCACTCTGTCCAGCTTCATAAGACATCGTCCGTGCCAGTTCACCCCGGAACAGAGCGATTAACTCCTGCATGCTGCAATTAGCAACTGATTCCTTGCAATGTCGCAAATGTTTGTAAAAGCTATCAGCAAAAAGATGTTTGCCGCTCCCACAGAACCAGCCCCAGGTTGAATGCCGGTAATCCGCCGGATCAGCTACCAGTTCCGCACGAACCGGGTTGAGTTCAACATATTTGACCGCCGCCCATAAAGCTCCTGTTCTGTCCAAAATCACGCTTTTGAAACGGTCCGCCCACAGATGTCCCCGCCGATTATGAGCTCTATTGTAATAAACCACAAAAGCCTGTTGGAAATTCTTCATGAAATGGCTGATGTCAATCATCTTCGCCGCGACCGCGGCACAGGCCGTATCATCAGATTCAATCATTTTATCTAGACGCTCATTATAGTAACGATTATAGCGTGCCGTTATCACTTCATTGACCGGCAGTTCAGCTTGACTCGGAGCGTAGAGTACGATATGAAAGTGGTTGCCCATCCAGCACATAGAGATAAACTCAAGCAGATAATAGTCAGCCAATTTATTAACCAGCCGCATCCCATATTCACGGTCAACATCGGTAAATGGGTGATCATGTTTATACCCAGCCAACCGGTTCATTAAATGATAGTAACAACCTGTCCCGATAACCTTTTTCCGTGCAGTGCGCATTTAATCCCCCCAGACAGTTAAAATTCGCTGATATAAGTAAGAATATAAACCAAAAAGAATAAAAACAACCCGAATATATAAAAAATCATTATATTCAACCTGTCCCTTAGTTCCCAACAACCACCGAGATATGGCTGCGATGCCGATTTGACTTGAATACGACAGAGAAAACTGGCTAATTTATTTTCAGCTTCAATGTAAAAATTATCATTGGTAGCCATTGATGCTTCGTGTAAACCGATAAATGCATAATTAACAGTATAAACCAGATCACATGCAGGATCACCGTTTTGTTTTTTATTACTTATGCGATAATACATTCTCTAATTTTTTTATGCTGCTTGACAGGCAGCTTGAAAGTGCCAAGGCCGAGGCCTCTGAGAGCTGCCAGTTCATGCCTGGCTTCTGCTTCGTACAATTGCCAGATTACCTTCAGACCTTCAATGCTGGAAACAGGGTCTGTGAGCGGTTTTTCACCCGTTTTAATACAATTAATGAAATGACGCATTTCTTCCGCAGTCGGCTTAGCATGCGGCTCTTCAGCTAAAAGAATCTCCTGCTGTTTTGCCTCACTACCGGGAACATGAGCCTCAGCATCACCATAGTATTTCAATGTTCCTGCCGTAATATCCAATTCAAGCATCCCTTTTTCACAATGAGCATGAAAAGCATACTTCAGTTTACTTCCACGAGCTCCCCAGGTTCCGAAGTGATAACCCAATTTGCCGTCCTCAAATTCGATGCTGACATTGCTGGTTCCTTCGCCCTCCATCCATGGTGTACATAAATTAGAACTGATATGTGAACCGCGAACCGGTTTCCCCATTATCCATAGCATCAGGTCAATGTAGTGACAGCCGTGACTGAAAAGTTGTCCGCCTCCAACCTGATCTTTTCGGCACATCCAGTTATCCGGTTCACGCTCAGTATGCTGCTCAGTCCAGATGGATAACTGAAAACACTTGCCAAAAGTATTATTATCAATATATTCTTTCAACTTATTCACCAGTGGATGAAAACGCATGCAATAGGCAACCATCAAAACACGCTTGTTCTGTTGGGCTGCCTCAAACATCTCACGGCAATGCTGTTCAGTATTGGCCAGTGGTTTTTCGCATAATACATGTTTCCCCGCATTTAAGCAGTCAATTGTTACCTGGTGATGTAGATGGTGCGGTAAGACTACCAGCATAGCATCGCAAACATCTAACGCCTCTTCATAACTGCTAGTCACCATCGGATTATTGGGCAATAAATCGGCAACTGCCTGAGCTTTTTCTAGATCAAGATCTACCAATGCGGAAATCTCAATTCTATCCATAAGTGTTTCAAAGCGGGACGCGTGTGTTTTAGCCATGCCGCCACAACCAATAATGCCTATTTTAATTTTCGATATCATCTGGTATATTGTCCTTTGACTTGTTATTTAACCATTGTATATTTATAAATATACTGGAAAAAACCATTTAAACATCATAAATCCACTGTACGGAATAACTTTTTAGATGTATATTCCTCCAATGAACACATTGAACACATCAACTAAATATGATTATCACTTAACCTCGGGAAAGCCCTTTTGGGTTTATCATGAGTTTTCTCCGCCCAATAACTCTATGCCGTTACCTGATATACATTATTCACTGCATCTGGGTGTCTTGTTAAAGGGGTGTTTTGAGTCTGTTTATTCCGATTATCGAGAAATTAAGAAGCCTGGAGATGTGTGGTTTTGCGGATCGTGGGAACCACACGCTGCACACAGAATGGGTTTTGAAACGGAAATGATGCTAATTACGATTTTACCGGGAAAAATTGGAGAAGTTGGCTTTAGCAGCGAAGTAAATTGGATGTTACCATTTATAATACCTGTACCAGATCGGCCGCATGTTACAGACGATACGATGAGGTCCAAGGTTATTTATCTGGGCAGAGAAATTAGTAAAATAGCCGATCAAAAAGATCCAGGGTGGGATATTCTTTGCTGGTTGAAACTACACGAGCTGTTGTTGCTGTTAATTTGTTCCAGCAGCTTTGATAGCCGTCCTGAACTTAAAGAACAGAATGCGGCTTTTACGCGGATTCAGCCGGCCATCAAACTGGTCAAGGAAATGAATGGCATGCCGATTTCGCTGGAAGAGGCTGCCAATGCATGCTATTTGGGGAAAAGTCGTTTTTGTGTTTTATTTCAAACCGCAATGGGAACAACATTCGCTAAATATGCCGCCCGCACTCGAATTAGCATGGCAGCAAGTGATATAATAATAAAAAAATCACTCATTAAAGAAGTGGCTGCCGCTTGGGGATTTTTTGACGAAAGTCATTTTTATAGGGTTTTTCAGCAATATTTTCACTGTTCCCCAAGTGAATACCGTTCTATATCGCCTGAACCACAGAAAGTTGTAAAAGATGATTGATTATCAAAATAACGTTTTAGCAGCGTTGCTGGTGCGACGAATGCCGATCTCATCGACCTGTCTGCCATAGCTCGCAGAGCAACAGTTGACAATGCCACTACTTGGTTTCGGCTACGCTGGTTTGGCTATTCAATGTTAATGATTTATAGCCCACGAGTTGTTTTTTACTTGAATTAAAATTTCGAGGTATTTTTACCCATGAAATTTAGTAAATATTGTGTTCTTAGAGAAAAAGTGGATTCAGGTCAAAACACAGATTTGAGTTATTTTGCTGTTTGCGATTTGCAAAGCAGAGAGAGCCAACTAAGCTTGGTGGTTAGACATTTGGAAGTATTATAAAAACCGGAAAACTATTATGCATGGCTGGAGTTTCAGATAGAGCCAGGGGGCGGTTATCTTTACGCCAGCTTCGTTGCGGCAGGCAAAGTCATTTATAATATAGCTTTAAAGTACTGTTCTTCCACTCAAATAACAACAGCTCCCGCCATGTTAATGGTTTAACATGACAGGAGCACGGTATTTTAATATTTATCAGGTATTCTAGAGTTCTGATATCTCCTGGGCTGTTAAAGCTTTTTTGTATATTCTGACATTATCGACATTGCCGTTTAAATGCCAGTTGTTAATCCATGACCCGACCAGTAAATCCCGGCTTGAATTGCTGATGTCAGCACCGTTTACGCCGCTTGCACTTTTACTCCCGACATTAACGCCGTCAACATAGAATACAGCATTGCCGCTACGGGTCAGTGAAACTGCTACAGTGTGCCATTGATTATCGTTCAAACCGAGATTACTGTTGGAGCTTAACCATAACCGGGTAGTGCCATTGCTCAGCATGAAAATCAAAGCATTATTGTAATATACTAAATTATAGCCAATATCAGCAGGACTACCTGCGCCTTTAGTTACAATCCCCGCATAAGTGTTCTGGGTCACTGCCATTTTTATCCTAGTTACAATTGTCATATCGCCGGGGCCCATTTCCAGACTTGCATCCGCACCGCAATTGAGACGATCGCCGGTGCCGTCAAGGTTCAACATGCCGAAAGCCATCGAGGCATCGCCTGTGGGTATTCCATCATTGCCGTAAATTGAGTCATCCGGAGCGACATTATTACTCTCATTCATGGATAAATAGAGCACTGCTTCGGATAAATCAGTGATTTCCTGTGCGGTCAAGGCTTTTTTGTATATTCTGACATTATCGACATTGCCGTTTAAATGCCAGTTGTTAATCCATGACCCGACCAGTAAATTACGGCTTGAATTGCTGATGGCGATATTGTTTAAACCTGTTGCACTATTACTGCCGACACTAACCCCATCAACATAAAATACCGCATTACCGCTACGGATCAGTGAAACTGCTACTGTATGCCATTGATTATCCTTCAGACCCAAATTGTCATTGGAATTAAGCCATAGGCGTGTGCCGCTGCCGTCACTGACCAGACAGAGTAGTTCATCGGTATCCGATCTGTAGTTAAATGCATAACCGCCATCAGTTCCTGAACCCGCGCCTTTAGTAATAATTCCGACATGGGTGCTCTGTGTCGTGGCTAATTTTATTCTAGCCGTAAAAGTTATGTCATCAGTGCCCATTTCCAGACTTGCATCCGCGCCGCAGTCGAGACGGTCGCCAGTGCCGTCAAGCGCCAACGTGCCGTTGCCGAGTGCGGCATCATTCACCAATGTGCCGTCATTGCCAAAATACGAACTGTCTGCAGTAGTGCTGCCGCTTGCTTCATCAAACGGCAGTTTTAGTGCAGTTGTTGCGTCAAATTCATTTTCAAGTTGCAGAACCAATGAGCCATAGGCTGGAACTGTAACTGTGAACTGGGAACCACTGACATTGGCTTCAATTGCTTTCGTAAAGAAATTTCTTGCGACACTTGCAGTATACGGTAATCCAGTGAGCGTAAACGTGGTTGTTACTGCACTGCTTTGTTCGTTAGTTGCAATAATATAACCATGCCCTTCATAGTGACGGGTTCCGAAATCAATTAATGATGAGGAACTTGACAAACTCCAGGTTGTCCAGTGCGGCATTCTGATAATAGGCAGTAACAGGTCAATTTCACGTCGGATATTCGGCATGTCATTCCACCAGGGCTGATTTTCGATGGCAGGTAAATCAGGAGTCGGGTTCAAATATTCGTCGCGCCAGAAACTCATTGCTTTGGCGCCTTTGGCAATAGCGTTGAACAACCGGGGCCGGAAGAGAAGACCTACTCCGTTATTAATCTGGGCAAATACAACTGGATTCTGCTGCTGTTCGATATTGTCCATATTAATCAATCCCATGGAGCCGCGGGTTTCATCCGGATAAGATGATGAAATGTCGCAGGTAGTATAGTCTCCGACAATATCCGTCATATTTACATTACTGTTATTGTATTTTCGGGCAATACCTTCATTACCTTGAAGTGCGTAAATCGGATGCATCCGGTCTAGATTAGCGTCAACATCAAGTGCTTTAATTTTGTTGGTTACCGCAAGCGGAACCTGCCATTCGTCATAGCAGTTTTCGTTATCCCAGTAATAAACCAATAATCGATCCATTAGACCGGCAGTCTTAATTGCATTAATTTTTGTTTCCAGCAGTGTCAGGTTGTTATAATTCGAAAATGATGGCGAAATATAGTTGGAGATACTGAATCCACACATCATACCTTCGGGATTAAATGATGAAACCGCATCTTTCGCTCGCTGCAGAGCGGAAACATCGTTTGCACGCATCTCTGCATTAAACCCCTGCGCAGAATACACTGTCCAGTCCGTTCGATTCCAATCACCGCAAATGCAAAGTGGAAAAAATGGAGTCCAGACTCCATTTTTGAGTACCTCCATGTTACCCAATGCATCCACCCTTACCTGGGAACCAGCGAATGGAGTTTTTGCCGTCGGAGCCTGTTCGAACCCAATTCCTTCACCTAAATAATAATTATCCGCCCAGACGGTACCGCTATAGCTGATCGGCTGAAACATGAAATAAGTCTTTATTTTAGCATATACCGTTCCCGGTTGCGGGCGAAACAGATAGACGCATTCCTGCCATGATGCTGAAGCTGTAACACTTTGATTGGAACCGAAAGAGTTTCTGATGTATTGCTGATTCGAATCATAGTATGCAACGTACAGGCTCGGACCCGGAGGAGGGAAAATATCACTGCGCATATAAAATGCCAGAGTATAAATCTTTCCGGGAGTTACAGGTATAAGCGGGGATTCAATGTAACTGTAATTTAAATCCGGATAAGTAATGGTCATTTTGAATGAACCGGTACCTGCATCCCGTGATACTGAAGAATCATACATGCCGCTGCGGATAATCCAGTTGGTTGACCCATTGATGTCCGGGTTGGTAACCAGATTTGCTCCCTGACGCTGCAAGAGAGGTTGAACCGGTAGACTTTTGACGGTAAATCCCGCAAAAAGCAGCAGAATAGAACAATAGACAGTAAAACATTTAACATATTTTTTCATTATTCATTGTATCCTTGAAAGCTATCATGAGAGGCAGTTATAAAAACTTTTATCTCATCATGGTTAATAATTAATTATAGCATCATGAAAACGTTCTTCATATACCACTTTTAGAACCTTAGTTCAGGCAAACGTCTGTTTAGGTTCAAAAATAAACTGTTTATTTCTGCATAACAACCTCCTTCCCGAAAATTACTTATCGGCTTATTTGTCAAAATGAATCCTGCCGAAAGCGAGTATGCGGTGAAATCCCATTGCCCGTACAATATATGGACTCCAAGTATTATATTCAGCATCCTGCATAAGCTGGTCATTCTTAACCCGCTTGCGAATAAAATTCGCACGCCATATCGTTCCTTTTTCAGGAGTAGTTTTCGTTAATTTTTTTAAGGGTAGCGCGAGTTCTATTATATAACGATCTTCAAATTCTACAATTTTTCCTTTAAAATCAAAATTCCATTTTTTGTCAGCCTTATTCGCTGCCCATTTATGGAAATCGGCCCAAATACCTTTATTATTAATAATTAGCTGGTAGAACGTTCTTCCTTTGTTATCAGGATCCAGAAATATTTCAATACCATTGTCCTTCCATAGTGATATTTTATCATTAACGGTTTCATCGGTCTTCATATCCTTAAGATCAGATTCATAACACACCATGGAAATGTATAGATTATTCTCATCCCATAAAGCTCTAATTTCTGTTTTCTGTTCCGGCTTTGTGAGTGTATCTATAACGACCATTTCGCAGGGCTTGGATTTTTTCCAGCATTTATCGTTAAGGACTCCATCAAGTATTGGGGGGGTTGCAGTGTATTGCGCATGCAATTGGATATTTTCTGTGCCTGCAACAAGCTTTTCAAATTCAATCAGGCCTTCTTCTTGTAATTCCAGTACATTGCGTTTTATATAAGCAATTCGACGGGCATAAATCGGATTAGGAGAGCCCTCTGCAAGCTTCTCTGCCTTTAAAAAATAATTTTTCCAGCGGCTCATCACTTTCCTGCTGTAAATTACTCCCCAGATATCCTGCTCGTCAGCTTGTACCGTTTGTGGTCCAAGCGGAGTTTCTATTGCTTTTGAAAGGGTTTTACGATACTGAGTTTCCACTTCTTCCCAGAATTTTTTCATTGGGGTTGCTGCTGGACCGTAAAAAAGCTGATAATATTCATCCAGTATTTTTTCTACATCCTGATCAGGATTCCAGTGGAACTTGTAAAAAACATAGGTGCTCAAATGATCATAGGCGAACCTATGGCTCAATTGAAAATTGTAAGTACCGAATCCAAGGTTGGCAACTCTTTTGTAGGCGGCGGCATAGGCTCTGGGAATACTGCCGCAAATTGACTTATGTGAATAATAACGGCCATTCTCCCATCCCGCATTGTTTGCATAATGCCAGAAACCAAATTTGTCTTTACCGAGAATTTTGCTCCATTTGTTTATCCGTGACATTTCACTGTTCAAAGAGCCGGGGATGAATTGAGAATATGGTCCCGGAACCGCTATACGTGTTACTATTATGTTATCAGGAAGTTTTCCCTTGGGTGGTTCTACTGTCGGACCGTAAGCACTTGTGGAAATAATCGCCTCGGGAAATTCTTTTTTTATCGTATTTGCAATCTTAATAATTGCTGACCAGACTATTTCTGAATCCGTTGCTCCGCCGCTCACATCGGTACGTCTCTTTGCCTTGCATTTTATGCATTGACATTTAACAAAAGCATCATCAGGGAGAATGGCGAAGACCTTTTTACCGTCAGGTGTTTTCCATCCAGCCGACCAGTGCACCTTCGCGCCTTTAAAATATTGGCGTGCTTTTTCTGTAAGCGCAGCTATCATCTCTTTATTCGAATAGCAATGCTGTGCGTGGACAGGATCATCTGCGCTAATTGCGCGTTTCCCTCCACTAAGGAGGGCGAAATACTCTGGATGTGTTTTGCCAAATTCGCCAGGGCTGATCAGCCCCCACATGCTGTGTGATCCTCCACCCATTATAGTTGTTCCATGACGCAGTCTCATAAAATGCAGATTGCGTTTTTTATTAAATATCCTGATATTTTCTCCTTTAAAACCAGGAGTAAATCCACCTCGGTATTTGCCATTGTATTTTTTAGGCATCGGGTCGTCTCTATCATCAGATCCATAAGGCACATGAATATAGCGTAAAATTTTACTCGGAGCCTGAACCAAGTCAGGAGCGGGAATAGTCAGTGTAGAATTTTTGGGAACGACTTCGCCTAATTCACCGGGCAAATACCAGCGAACACCAAGATAATATTCTAGAAATTCATAGACGCCAAATAAGGTGGCATGCTCAAATAGCAAGCCGACCCCGTTTCCACTTCCCTCAAGTCTCGCTTTTATATTGATTTTCGGATTATCCCGGCCGAGAATCACTATCCGCTTACCTTTTGTTTTAATAATAAATTCGTCATGCGCTAATTGTTTGCTGTTAAAACCGAGTTCTTGTGATATTTTGCCGTCTCCTATAACTATTTCAATCTTATCATCCTCTTTTAAAGAGCTGGAGACAGGAAGTGTAGCTCCAGTAGATTTCTTTATATACCGCTGTAGTTCCTCTGCCGCAAAACGGGCTGAAGGCGAGACATCTTTACCCACTACGATGCGGGCAAGAGCATTTCCCTTTGAGACCAGGGTGAAAGATCTTTGTTCTTTCGCACCAGCCAAAGTGCAACAGAAAAATAGGGTGATGAACAGGTGGAAGACAGTTGTGTTGATTTTCATAGTTATGATACTCTGGTTTTTAAATGTTATTGTTTATAAAATGATTTATATTAATTTCTGTTAGCAGGGAGGCTAATAGCCTTTTGAATGCCAGCTGCCAGCCAAATAATTTCTCCAAGAATGCGGCTCGTTGTTGCAATATTCATATTTGTCAAAGATCTCGCCGTTACCAAACATACGAGGGTCGTTAGTTTCTCGTAATTTTTCTTCCAGCTCATCATGCAGAGATTTTTTCAATTCTGTTAATTCTGGTTTTTCAGCCAAGTTATTCATACAGTATGGATCAGTTTTTATGTCAAACAGTTCTTCAGCTGGTCGTTTCCCGAAACAAAGTTCATAGCTTCGACTGTCACCTTGTTCATTGAGCTTTATAATATGCTCTTTTGTTGGAGAATTACCGCAATTTGTGAAGCCGGTTTCTGGATTGCCGGCTGGCCAGCGTTCAGGTTCATAATTGCGAATGTATAAATATTGTGCAGTACGCAGGCAACGCACTGGATACCCGGCATCGTTTTCGCGTCCCATATCATGCCGTTCGCGTCCCATAAAAGCTCGATCGCGATTTGGGTTTATTATACCGGAATCTGTGCTAAAAAGAATATCAGTCAAGCTTTTTCCTGGTAGCTCTGGAGGGATATCAATACCGGCCAGTTCATAATATGTGGGAGTGAAATCAATAAAACTAGCCAAGTCATCAACTACTCGTTCCGGAGTTATTTTTCCCGGCCACATTGCAGCGCACGGCAGGCGGAAATCATCATCATACATATTGCCTTTTAACCGTGGAAACGGTGCGCCGTTATCACTGGTTACGATTACCAGAGTATTCTCAAGTTCGCCGCGTTCTTTCAGTTCATCAAGCATAAAACCTAGTTGCTGGTCAAACCATTCTATTTCATTAGCATAATCCAGCATATCGGATTTAATAATATCGGAATCTGGCCAGTAAGGCGGTATTTCAGTAACATCCTCCAGCTTTTTGCCGTAGGTGATGCCTTCGCCATCAATGTATTTGCGATGTGGCTCGTATCCGCCATACCAAAAACAGAAAGGTTGATTATCGCTTATGTCATCAAGAAAAGCTGAAAAGTTCTTTGCATAATCAATTGGACCAATCAAGGTATTCGGTGGTGGAGTAAGTCTAATTTGATTCCATTCGGTGCCAGCAGGATTGCATTTCCGTCCGTGACGTTTGAAGTCTCCAGGCGCCCAGCCTTTTCCAGTCATACCGACAGCGTAACCTGATTTTTCCATTATATCAGGATAGACATCCAATTCATCAGCGCCGGGAAAAACACACCAGTGTGTACATGCTTCTTTAAGTTGCCAGGTATGTTTGCCGGTAAGAATAGAGGCACGCGACGGCGCGCATTTCGGGTTAGTGGTAAACATATTGTTGAATAGTACCCCTTCCTTGGCGACTCTGTCAAAATTCGGGGTGTCAAGAAAAGTATGACCATAAGCACTGAAATGTGATGCGTCATCTGCTATCGCAAACAGAATATTAGCTCTTTTTTCACTCATTTATCTTATCCTGAGGTATCGTTATTATTATCTGAATCCGTGAATTTCCATTTTTGTTGATTTTATAGCTGATATTCAGCATATTAGGCATAAGTTTGCAGTTTTTCTCATCACTGACGAGAATATTGTATGACAATTAAGGAGTATAAGGACCATTGTCTCCTTTATAACCTTTTACAAAATATGCACTGTTGCCGCCAATTCCAGACTTCTTTATACTGCTTACATGTCCATCCGCATAGGTAATATTAGCTCTGCCGCCCGGGTCGTCGGTGCCGCCATGACGGAATTTTACGAAGTCACCATAAATCATTGCATAGGTATTATGTCGTTTCATATCACCATAATGAATCGCTATTGATGGTCTTTCAACCATAGAAATTTTCCTTTTGGGTCTGGATGAGCCGGTTAATCTGGTGTTGATTCCGTAATGGGTAAATGTGAATCCACCTGTCCAGTTGCCGGTAGCTGTTCCAAAGTCATTCTTTTCACTGGGACATCTGAACATTTTATAAGCATCAAAAGTTGACGGGTAACCTGATGAGAAGCCGCGCCATGCTCCTCCGGTTATTTTATTACGGATAACCGAAGCCCAGAATGTATAGCTGGCTGCCGGTAAAACTCCAGAGGTAAACCAGTCATCGCTGTCCATTGAATACATTA
The DNA here is from genome assembly GCA_021647315.1 of Victivallaceae bacterium. Taxonomy (GTDB): domain Bacteria; phylum Verrucomicrobiota; class Lentisphaeria; order Victivallales; family Victivallaceae; genus JAKIUY01. The sequence goes on along the minus strand of JAKIUY010000056.1, from coordinate 5,611 downwards.
CTGAGCCCGTGCCGATTTGTTTCAGTTGATTAGCACAACTGATGGCTTTCGCCTTTTCCCGCGCCATATTCAATGCCGGCAATAACATACTTGCAAGTATAGAAATAATAGCTATTACAACGAGCAATTCGATAAGGGTGAAAATGCTCTGACGGGTTTTGATGGCTTCCTTTGTCACCTGCTTAACAATTGAGTTATTCATGATACTGTTCCTTTTTGGGTTATGTTATATACTTGAGATGAGTTAAAAACTACTCATGATGTGTATAAAATGGTTTAAGCTTTTCCTCTGTTTTAAATGGAGACATAGACAACAGTGACTAATGTCTTAAATAGCACTTTAAAATATTCAAGGGAACTCTTGAGGCTTTAATCTGGAGGAGAAAACCTGAGTTCGTTGCATACGTTGAATAATAAGTCTTTTCCCAGTCATTTTCATGAAATATCACCTGTTTTAGTACTTTTGCGTTTTCTTATTTTAAACGTTTTTTCTCTTAATTTCCCTTTGCTGTTTGGAAACCATTGTCCAGGATTCTGAAGCATCTCCACAGCCATAGCTGCAAATTTTGAGTATTCGTAGTCTACCGTCGACAGCGGTGGCGACAGGAGCCTGGCATCAGGGTAGCCGCAGGTGCCCATTACGGCAACATCTTCCGGTATTTTAAGCTTCATTGCTTTCAATGTTTCATATACATAAATAGCAAAAAAGTCAGAGTAACATAAAATAGCGGTCGGTGTTGTATTGCCGCTGAACATTTTCTGAACACTCTTTTTTATAGCTTCTTTGTCAAAATCAATCGCGACAACCCATGATTCTTCTGAATTTGCCCCATACTTGCTGATTAGTTTCATGCATTCCTGTTTAGTAAAACCACGAAATTTATCCCTTGCTTTTGAGTATCCCAGCATGCCTATATTTTTATGTCCGCATGCTGATAAATAGGCCACCGCGGCTTCCCAGCTTTTTTGTTCATCTATAAATATTCCGGCAAAACCCGTAACTTCAGGATCTGTAATTGCGCAATGAGCAATTACTACCGGAATTCCAGCATCGCGTAATTTGCTGATTATAGGCTCATCCCCGCAAAAACCATTCATAATGGCGACAATACCAATAACATTGTTTTTCTTGACATAACTTTTGATGTCGTCGGAAGAAAACATTAGTAAAGTAGTTGCGGTCATTGACAGGGTCTTGCAATCTTTGTTGCCTGCGAGACGAACAATTTCAGGAACAATATAGTTATACGGCGACTCAAAGCCACCTTCAGCACCGCGTATAGTCATGATTGTCGGAGATGTGGATGATTTGACGCTTGCGGGGGAGATAAAAGTCCCCTTCCCGGGGATACGCAGTATCATGCCGTTATCAAGCAGTCGTTCCAGTGCGTAACGCAGAGTTATTCTACCGACCCCAAGTTGCTTGGCGAAATCAACCTCTTTCGGAAAGCGCGTATCCGGCGGATATTTACCTGATATAATCTCAGCTTTAAGCTGCTGATAAATTAGATCTTTTTTGTTTATAGATTGCGTTACATTCATCTCTAAAATAAACCTTAAGTTTCTATCCGGTTCTATCCCGGTTCTATGTAATAGTATACTGTCCGGTTCTATCGTTTGTCAACCACCTTTATAAAAAAACAGTAAAATAATTTATAATTCCGAAATACCTCACATACTATTGTATCAAAACAGGAAATAGTATAAAAATCTGTCTCCATAGTTATATTGTTAATAGATCAGCAGCATGAAGCTGTGACAGTCCCACGTGACTTTTAACGTGGTTTGGCAGGAGCAGCTGTCTTACTAAAATTAGAGTGAGTTATGTATGCGCACGGCTTGTCCATTTTATAGTTATTTTTGTGTTTATAGTTTGTAACGCACAAATAGCCGACTTAAATTGGTAATGAGACGTTTACTGACATTAAATCAACAGGAAAATATTATGGGAAATACAAATAACTGGCATGATGAGGTATTTTTGGGTATTCATTATGATCTGCATGCCGGTACAGATGACACTTTGCTGGGCAGGGATATTACCCATGAACACATCAGAGAGCGTCTTTTAACAGTAAAACCGGACTGGATTCAGTGGGATTGCAAAGGGCATCCCGGCTATGCATCGTGGCCGACAGTGACCGGTTCCGCCGCCCCAGGAATCGTTAAAGATATGCTGAAAGTGGTACGTGATGTCACCGGCGAACTTGGCATAAAACTTGGGATGCACTATTCCGGGGTCTGGGATGTGCGTGCGCTTGAACTGCATCCTGAATGGGCGGTGATAGACAATCAGGGAGTTGCGGATAAAAAGAGTACATGCCGATTATCGCCATATCTGGACCGGCTGATGATTCCGCAACTGCTGGAAGTTATTGACAAATATGATATTGACGGGTTCTGGGTTGACGGTGATAACTGGGCGTCAACCCCTTGTTGGTGTGAGCGCTGCCGGAATGAATTTACCAAACGTACTGGAATTACCGCTATTCCACTGGAACAAGGTGATGAAAGCTGGAGCGAATGGCTGGCGTTTCAGCGACAAATTTTTGTTGAATATGTTACCAAGTACGCTGAAGCGGTTCATACTCATAAGCCCGGCTGCCTGGCGTGCAGCAACTGGATGTATACCTTTCGTCAGCCGGACGCGGTTACTGCTCCGATAGATTATATCAGCGGTGATTACAACTGGAATTGGGGTGCAGACAAAGCCGCAGTCGAGGGTCGAGTAATTGACAGTAGAGATATGAGCTGGGATTTAATGTGCTGGACTTTCTATCGAAGCGGTGAACAGAAAATTGCGGAACAGCAGAGTTATCCATGGACGATGAAAACCGCGATACACCTGAAGCAGGAGGTTACGGAAGTGGTTGCTCTGGGTGGCGCGATCATGCTCTATAATCTTCCGCAGCGCAGCGGTTGGCTGACGGGCTGGCATCAGGAGCTGATAGCTGAAGTTGCAGAGTTCTGCCGAGCCCGTAAAGAGGTCTGTCTTAAAACAGAATCAGCCTCAGAAATTGCCATTCTACACCTGGCATCGCACTACTACGAAAAAAATTCCCCGCTGTTTAATATTGGCGATGCGGCAGATCCTGTTGAAGGTGCGTTGCATCTGCTGTTGCAAACCCAACTCTCCGCTGATATTATTACCGAGGCTGATGTTGGCAGAAAGCTGGGCAACTATAAACTGATTATTGTACCGGAACAGACTCGGTTGAGTCCATGCATCATCGAACAGTTGACCAGCTTTGCGGAACAGGGTGGACAGCTGTTAATGAGTGGCAGTGAGCTTGCGGAATATTACCCTGAAATTACCGGCGTCAACGCCGCTGAGAAGCTTGACAATATTTATTTACCCATAGCCGGCAAAGCGACTCCGCTGGCGGGGAAATCGCAAATCGTACTGCCCGGACAGGGGACAAAAGTTTTAACTTGTGCACTCATCGGTCAGGATATCAGCCATGACAGCACTAACAAACCGGTAGCGACAAGTCGCAAGCTTGGTCATGGAGTACTGACCGCGATTTACGGTAATATTTTTGCAGCCTATATCAATGGTCACTATCCATTAATCAGGCAATATGTAAAAAGCGTGATTGATTCAATGCAAATAGCATGGCTGACAGAAGTGAAAAGTTCCAGTCGACTGGAAGTAGTGCTGCGGCGGAAAAATGATCTGCTGTTAATCAATCTGTTGAATCGCGGTGCCGGAATCATGACAAATAATCGTCAACCTATCATTGAAGAACTGCCGCCAGTAACCGACGTCACAGTGACAGTAAAAAGTTCAACCTGTCCAGCGTCTGTACGCTGTCTGCCCGATAACAATCCGGTTGATTGGTCGTATGCGTCTGAAACGGTAACCATTCATCTTAAAGAAGTGAAAATTCATGCGATTATCGAATTGGAATAATTTTCTATCAGCTTAGGTCTCAAAAAAAAAAATTATGAATGAAATTGCATATTTCCCGAAAAAATTACCATTCACCGATATTCCACAAATGCTTGGCATTAATTGTCATAACGATACCTATCGGCTGATTATTGAAACCTTCCATCTCAACACCGAGATTGGCTATACGAGAAAGCAACGTGCCCACCGGCATGATGTTTTTCATGCCGTGCTTTATCGCGATGGCAATAATAGTTTTCAGTATCAGGGCTCGGAAAAATTATGCGTCCCCGGCACCCTGGCTCTAGCAGCTCCGGGTGAACTGCATAGTTTTGCCCCATGCCGTCCGGGAAAAGTACGTTATCACGAAATAACGTTCAGTTTGCGCAATAACCAAGGACAGTATCTGCGCTGTTCATTCAGCGAACTTTTCGGGTACTATTTTTCCACGGCAGTTGATCTGCGACAATTACCGTGGCAGCTTGACATTACCACCGCAACCGATATTGAACAGCGATACTGGCAGCTTGAGATGCTGCTGCGGTCACAGGTCGCCGCCAATCCACCGACACTCTACCGGCAGTTGCACAAGCTATTAATGACCATTTATGATTGTGGTCACCAGTCTCCTGCCACCGCCATTTCCAGCATTAACAGCAGTGTCATGCGGGCAAAGAGCTATATTGAACAACATCTCAGAGACAATCCTAATCTGACCCAAATCGCTAAACATGCTGGAGTGGCGCCGGAATACCTCTGTCGGGAATTCAAACGCGCCACCGGTTACAGTCCAATCGTCTACCGGGATATTCAGCGGATTGTTGCTGCCAAAAGAATGCTCCGTTATTCCGAACGGAGCATTAAGGAGATTGCGGAGTTACTGGGTTTTGCTGACGTCTACTATTTTTCCCGGGTATTCAAGAAAATTGCCGGACTGCCACCCGGCAAATACCGTGCTAGGCACTTAGTCGCAAAGTCTTGTCATTTTGGGGACACTTGCGTGAAACGAAAGACAAAGTAAAAGTTGAAGTTTCACTGCCGCTTCCGTAGCGACGCAGGAGCAGAGTTTGAAGCGGTATCTGCCTTCAGGTGCCACCTGATTAGTAATTAGTATTGTAGTGGAGGTTGCCGCAGACGTCATTCATGTGGGTCATCATCAGATCTTTTTCGCGGTCGATGCAGTAGATCAGGTCACGAATAGAAATCAGCGCAATGATTTTACCGTTGTTTGAGAGCGGAATATGTCTGATATGATTTTTATACATTTGTTTGGACACCGTGATCGCATTATCATTAATGTCAGCAGTAATCATTTTCTCTGACATAATGGATTTGACTTTTATGGATTCGATATCATCACAGATTGCGCAGCATTTAACAATATCCCGTTCCGAAACAATGCCGATATATTCATCAACTGCCGGGGCAGCTTTTTTGACCAGAGCACCCCCGATATTATTCTGTGACATATACCAGGCGACCTCTTTAACAGTTGCCTCAGCATCTACAGTGTATAATGCCGGATGATTACGTTTGATTCTATAAGCAAGTACTTTTGAAATTCTCATGCGTTACCTCTCCGTGTTTTTAACGGTTCTGTCAACCCTTACCTATGGTTACAGACCTGTTTTCTTACTTAAAATCAACAAAAAAACGAGAAAAAAGCTTCTCCCCCCTTTTTTGTTACGATTTTTGATCTAAAATCAAGAGAGGTTCCCA
>JAKIUY010000189.1 GCA_021647315.1 Victivallaceae bacterium | reverse complement strand
CGTTAAACGAGGTAATCTGATCTATAAACAGATCAAAGAATTTACTGTAACCGGGCAAGGCACGCAATCCTTCGCCGGAAAGCTCGGTTTTGTCCGGGTAGTTATTCCGGCACCGTTGGTGGTCGGCATTCAATTTGACTGTCTAACCCCGAATGTTAAAGTTCAGGTGGAAAAAATCAGTATTGCGCCCGCATCAAAGGAGATCTTCTTCCGCCGTAAATTTATGTTAAACCAGGCACCGGTAATGGCAAAAGCAACCTTCCGGGTATGCCCGTCGTATGAACTGTACATTAATGGTAAAAAAGTTGACGCAGGCAGCAAAGTCTATCCTGCCGGAATTCAGAAAACAGTAAATATTCAGCCATATTTACGCAAAGGTGAAAACACTGTCGCATTCGGCCGCGAATTCTATTCATGGTCAGGGGGTAATCCTAACTGGCGTTTTGAAGGTTTTGCCGTTGACCGCGAAGGCAAATTGACCCGTTTACTCGGTGATACAAAGTGGAAATGTACAGTCAAGCGTCAGTCAAACTGGATGCAGGCAGATTTTAATGACAGTGGCTGGAAAAATGCTGTCCTTACCGATATCTCCAAGGAGGATTATATTACTTTGCCTAACGGCAAAAAGGTTGGCACCGGCTTGGACCCGGCGCACATGGGAATGCTGAATGTAACGCCTAACGACCGGAAATTTCCGGTATTTACCGATTCTGAAACTCCAGTATTTATAGTCAAAATCCCCGCCGGCTTGACTGATAAAACAACCCTGAGCTATTATATCAAAAACCAGGACAGTGGGGTTGTCGGCAAACGCACCGTGGTTAAGCCGCAATACAGTGAAAGTGCCGGACTGGCTATTAGCAAGGTGAAATTGACGACACTGCCCACCGGACCATATCGCATCTACTGGAAGCTCACCGCAACTGCCGGGCAGATTTTTGACAACCGCAGTGATGAATTTATTGTTACCGGTCCAATTGCCCAGGATCTCATCAAGCCGGCAAATTATGAACGGGAGCTGGAACGACGCATGAAATTAGTCCGCACTATTGACTGTGCAACGGCGTCCACTGACAACAGAGAATTTCTTGATCATGCGGGAATGTATAACACTCCGAAATTAAACAAAGGCAGAATTGTCAAAAAAGATGGGATGACTTACCGTGAAACCGGTCAAAACATGTATGATTATTTTGCCTACCGTCTACATGACATGAAGTTGGGGGAACCCTATCTGATTGAAATTATCATTCCAGATAATGATATCCGTGGCATCTACTCCGGGGTTGTCGAGCAACTGCCGGTGCCATTCCCGAACAATCCGGCCGCCGGCAGCCGTGGATGGTTTTCCACCACCGCCTCCTGTATTACCGGGAAACGTTATCCTCTGACCGGCAAAACAAAAAAGCTGCGTTATCTCTATTTTCCCGGCAGTCAAACGGCGGCAGTTGTCATTATGAATGCCGCCGGCGGCAAAGCAGCCGCAGCGAGTAAAATTAATATCTATACCTTGAAAGGCGGCGTGCCCGGCATGGAAATGCCGAAGAGCCAACGCATGTTCGGAACCCATTTCGAACGTGTAAGTCAATCTGCGGTATCCGGTCACGGGGGGAACCCGCTGCTGCGACAGTTTACCATGGATTATCGGCGTAATAACTGGTATTACTGGTATAAGATTGCAGAACGTAAAATCAAGTTACTCCGTTTCCAGGGGATGAATATGACCATAGAGGGTGCCTATATGTACAGTCACGGTGAAATTCCTATAGTTAAGGGGAACACTAATATTGCTGAAGCTGTCATTGATCCACTGCAAGTAATGATTCAGATGTATAAAGCCAATAATATTCACTGCCTGCTGGGCTTTGAATTCATTACCTCGCCCAGTTTGCAGGTGGAACTTGACCGGGCAGGCAGTCAACGCCAGCTGCGTACAGGTAAAGCAGCGACTATCTACTTTCTGGACCGGACAGGCAAACCTGTTATCAGTTCCCTAGGTTGCGGACTTAATTTTCTGCATCCGGCGGTTAAAAATGCCACCATGGAACTGATCTCCTTTATCTATGACAACTATCAGGCCACTGGCGGGGTAGATGGCCTGTTTATGGTCAGCGGCTCCTGGTGGTTGCCGACTTTCAGTGTACTGAACAGCCTGCCGGATGAAGTCGGGTACGGCGATTTGACTGTAGGCTTGTTCGAGAAAGAGAGTGGCATAAAATTGGCAGTGAAACGCAACTCGCCAAACCGTTTTGAACAACGGTTTAAACTGTTAACCGGCAAATATCGGAAGCGTTGGATGCAGTGGCGCACCCGGAAAGTATTAGATTTTTTCAAGGCAGTCGAAGCACGTATTACGGCAAAACAGCACAAATGGCCATTGTATCTCTGCGCGACGCTGATTGGCAAGGGTAAAAACGGTGCTTATAACAAATTCGTAGTACAAAGTGCGACTCAGCAAATGCGTAACAAGGCTTGGAAACAGGCCTATAACAAAGTCAATTTACCACTTGAGAAATATAGAGGTTTGCCTGGAATTAACTTAGTGCTGTCGTTGCATAAACAGACCTTCAAGGGGGCTAAATCATCAGCTGATTTTCTGCCGATGCATGGCTGGAACACGAATCAAAGTCTGGTTGCGGCAAGTAAAGATTTCCCTTGGCTGTATTCATGCCTGGATGGTCTGGACGAAAAGGACTGCCCGGCAACCGCAGCTGAAAACTGGATATGGTCACATACTGCCCGGGCTGCATTCATCATCCGTGGTGCCGAGGCTAATGCCGCTGAAGAGTTCGTTAACATGTCGAAAACAGTAGTTCCGAAGATGATAATCAACGCCTGGACGGACTGTAACTGGGAGAGTAGCGGCACACAATCACTGCGCATGTTCTGCCGCGCGTTTTACGCGACCCCGGATGCCGATTTTAAGAATATGGCAGATGACCGCAGATATTACGGTATTTCAGCCGCTCAAACTGCGGTGATTGGTAAGGATGCCTGGTTGCGGTTAGTCAACGCTACCCCGTATCCGTTAACCGGCTGGCTTAATGCCGAAGGTAAAATGGTTCGAGACATGGTTTATGACAAAGAATTGCCTGGGCAACGCATAAAACTTATCATGCGACCATATTCAGTCAGGATTTTCAAATGTACCAATGCCAAGCCGGCGGTTTTCAGTTGTAAATTATCATTGCCGAACAAAACGGCTGATGACACTTTAAAGCTGGGTCGTATAGTTCTACAACAGTCAAGTCTGTTAAAGAAGATTCCGGCACCGCTAATAGCAAAGCTGCGCAAATATAGCTCAAAGCCCGGCGATGCAGTAAAAGTACTGGGGATATTGGATAATTTTGAAGTGGCAACTCGCCTGTTGGGAGTATTTGACAAACCCAGTATTCTGAATCAACAGCGATTGCTTAAACAGTTTAAAAAGGGGCGTGCCCGGATTATCTGTGCTTCAACTAAACCATACACCGACCTTAATGGAAATTTATGGTTGCCGGATCAGAATTTTAACGGCTCCAGTTACGGCAATGAATTTGCCAATTTTGCAGATCGCGGCAGCCTGCCGATAGCCGGCACCAAAAGTCCTCGAGTCTATCAGACTGAAGCTTATGGGAAACAACTGTTTTATCATTTTCCAGTACCGAACGGCACCTATAAAGTTTATGTCCATATTGCGGAAACTTACCCACCGAACAGGAAAAAAGGGCGGCTGTTCTCAATAAAAGTAGGCCCAGTTACCAAAAAAAATATCAATCCGGTGAAAAAGGCAGGTGGATTTGCTAAACCCTATATTGTCGTATGGAAAAATGTGGTGGTTAAAAATGGCATTTTATCTATTGAAGCCTGGGGCGGAGTCGGCCTGAGCGGGATTGAGATCGAAAGGCAGCAATAGAAATAAGGTTGTCTATGTTTTCAAAGAATTTTCTTTGAAATTAATATAAACGGAGCGGAGAAAAGCCTTTAATTGCCGCGATGCGGAAAATAAAGGCTTTTCGAGTACCGTCTAACTAGCTGAGGATTAACCTCGGCTAAAAAAAACACAAATAGGAGAACAAAGATGTTAAAATCAACTCTACACGGAATGTTATTTGCCGCCTTAATTGGAATTGCCAGTCAGGGATTTGCAGCAGATGTTGTGCTTAACCTAGCAACAAAATCAGGAAAACTGCAAGATGTCAGCGACAATAAACTGAAAATCAGATATACTGCCGGGGTGACCCCGGTTAAGGTCAAAGAGCTAGCAACCCTACAATTGTCATCCAAAAACAGTATTTACATTGGCAATAAACAAAGTCAACAGTTCCTGAGCATGGGCACCGACAGTATGACGTTATCGGCCATGGTCAAAATTACCGGAACTAAGGGAGCGGCTTATGTAATGAGCAATGGAGCCGGCAATTATCTAAGTCCCGGTTACCGTTTTGGCGCAAGAGTTGCCGATGGTAAAATAAATTTTTATGTTCTGCTGGTAGGTAAGCCATTTGGAAAGAAAAAATATAATTATGTCCAGGTAAATACGGCTAAAGGTAAGCGTCCGGCTTCCGGCAGTTGGCTCTATGTTACTGCCGTCATAAATCGTGACAAAGATGTGATAATTTATGTCAATGATGAGATTGTTGGACAAGGCTCTGTCACTAAACTGGCTCAACAGGATTTGGGCAATAAATATTTCTCTATACCAGTATCTTCCAGGAACA
>JAKIUY010000055.1 GCA_021647315.1 Victivallaceae bacterium | reverse complement strand
ATTTGATCCTATAAAAGGGAAAATGTATGTCACCTCGTCCAGAGTGTCAGAGTTAATGCACACATTTCCATAAGTAAGATGCGTTTAATCTGACAAACGTGCATTTAACTTTTCAATTAACGTTTTTTTTAGAAACAATATTAATATATCATTGACTTTCAGTTTTTCTTCCCTATCTTTAGGTGATGATTTTAGAAACTAATAAAAACAAAAGCTTTTAGCCGCGAATGCGCAAATTAAAAAATTCGTGCCGTGGCTAAACAGACGTTCGTCTGAACTAATCCGCTTCGCGGTCTGTTCTCAAACTGTCTAGAAATGCATGCGAGCAAATGACTTATGCAAATTATGTGCTTATGATCGCACGATTTAGGTTAAATTTAACTAGAGGAATACTCCTCAATATGAAGAATATATACCATGAAAAAATAACCCATGATATTTTTATTATAGGATTTATTATTCTGCTCACAACACCTATAGGTGCCCAGGACAGATATTCTGACGCAAAAAAAAGCAAAAGCAACGAAACCGTAAATCAAAACACAAATCTGCAAGGTTCAGATAAGCGAGACAGAGATGCAACTCCGCCAATAGAGGTGGCAACCAAAGCGAAAATTATCACTGATAGTCGCGCCAGTAAGCCTACAATCAAACCTGCTGCGATGCCGAAGCTGAACAATCCGAAGTTGAAATTACCGTCAGTTGTAAATGCCTACAACTACCTCTATTCGCATCAAAACTGGAATACCGCCAGTAAAACAACCACCCCCTCGCCATTCGGTACGACCAACTTCGATGAATTTGCCTTGAAAGGCAACCTCTATTATCTTCAACCCAATACAGACCGGTTACCTGATTTTTCTGCCATGACTGCGATAGGAACTATTTACATACCCAAACTGGATATCCCTAAACGAGCTTTCACCACAGGTTTTCCAGGTGTAGACAAACGTTTTGAATGGTTCGGAATTCGCTATATTGGTGCATTTAAGCTTCAACAAGGTGGTCAATATAAATTTCGTCTGGCATCCGACGATGGTTCTAAACTGTGGATAAACAATAAATTAATCATCAATAATGACGGAGTGCATTCACCATCGTCTAAATCAGGTACTGTTGACTTGAGTGCAGGTCAACATCTCATTCAGGTGGATTATTTCCAAGGTCCCAGAGTCTGGATTGCATTGCAGCTTTATGTCACCGAACCTAATGGCAGAGAACAAATATTCAGCCCTGAATTAATCTCAAACAAAACAATCAAAGCTGAAGTAACTGATAGCGACAAGACTAAGCACTCCACAAAATTTACCCTTAAATTTGTCAGACCAAATCAAACGCAACCACAAATTTCGACAAAATAATCTCTGGCTATCAGTCAGGTAAAATAACCAAGGGGTATACTCTAAAATAAATTGGCTAATTTTATGCTAGAAGCTGTTAATCAAAAGTTGAAACCCCAGCACATAAATACGATGCTTACTTTGAATCCAATGCATATACTAATATTTATGTGCTGGGACATAATAGAACTACATAATATCTTTATAACGCAAAGTAGCAGTTCGCTGTCAAACAAAAATCCAACCGTTTTTTTGTGGGCTCCAACCTATTTAAATGATTAATCTACTGAACAATGAGTCGCTTAAAACAGTATAGATATTCCCCAGTATCAGTCCTGCCACAGCTCAACTGTTTGTTCAACAGCTTTTCTTTGTCCTTAACAAAATGTCCCGCCATATTAAGAATAAACTCCTTCGACCCAATAATCCCACCATCTGTCCAGTGTCGAGTGCGTCTCAAGTACCGTAACGGCATACTAACACCTTTTTTTGCTTTTTGAACAGTCTCATACAACTCTTCGCCATACTGACCAGTCTCATAAGCCATTGTTCGTGCCAATTCACCTCGGAATATTGCCACAAGTTCCTGTCTACTGCAATCCTTACTAGATAATCTACTGCAACGAGCCATATGTTTGAAAAATCCTTCAGCAAAAAGATGTTTCCCGCTTCCACAGAACCAGCCCCAGGTTGAATGCCGGTAATCTGCCGGTAATCTACCGGTAATCTGCCGGGTCATCAACCAACTCAGCCCGCACCGGATTGAGCTCAACATACTTAACCACCGCCCATAAAGCCCCTGTCAATACAAATCAACAGGTTATAACAACCATGCGTAATTTTTTACTTTTGACATAATCATCGCACTACATGTAGAGAATGAAGCTTTAAGATCGACTTAAGAGACTAACGTCTGTAGGCGCGATGTTCACGACGACGGCGACTGACATACTCTTCTGATGTATTTTCACTCACCATCTCGTAAAGCACCGCCTCCTTCCCCTGCCCGGCACGCAGAATACGTCCAAGGCGCTGAACGTGTTCGCGAATACTCCCACTACCGGAAACCACGATGCCGATACTCGCCTCCGGAACATCAACGCCCTCATTCAATACTTTACTGGTTACCAATACAGGATAGGTTCCATTGCGAAATTTATCCAACATATCCTTACGTTCTGCCGCTTTGGTACGATGGGTAATCACCGGTAACAGAAAACGGCAACCGAATTCATAGGCAGTATCATTAGCAGCGGTAAAAATAATTATCCGTTCGCCACGATGCATTTTCAGCAGATCCCATACTTTGCTGAATTTACCACTACAATTACGGGCAATCCGTTTCTGGTTAAGATAGGCATCAAATGCCTCACGGCCTCCAGCCTGCCCGGCACAGCTCCAGATAAAACGATTCCAATCATTACGACCGGAAAAAGTTATCCCATTCCGCTGCAGAAAATCAGTGTAAATATGGCGAGAAACACTATATTCAGCACTCTCTTCAGATGTTAATTGAACCGGAATACGTCGCGTCTTATAGGGGGCAAGAATATGATTTTCAAGTTGATCAATATGCACCTCATAAACTAACGGGCCGATCAGTTCCTCAAAAACTGCTTCGCCATTCTCATGTTCAGGCGTCGCGCTCAGACCAAGCCGGGCTGGAGCCAGGCACATCATCGCTGACATCCGATTAACCGCACCCGGCAAATGATGACATTCATCAAATACTATCAGACCAAAACGATTACCGATAAATTCCATCCGCAACACCGCAGAATCATAGGTACTGACCGTTAAATCAAACACCTCTTTACTGCCACCACCCAGCATGCCGACTTTGCAACCGAAAAAACGTTCCAACGTTCCCGCCCACTGTTGTAACAAATCAATTGTCGGCACCACCACCAGCGCAGGCACACCTGAACGGGCAATAGCCAATGCGGCGAGAAATGTTTTACCGGAACCGGTCGGCATCGCGACGATGCCCCGCGAACCACGTTCAAGCCAATGATCCAGGGCGCATTGTTGATGTTTGCGCGGTGCAAATTCACTAATCAAATCAAGTTTTAGCGGCTGATATGCTAACGCCTGATCGTCGCAGCTAATCTCTGCAGTTTTCAAAGCAGTAATGATCAAACCATAATGACAGGCTTGTGCCCGGAACATTTTAACTCGTTCATCAATTTTCAAATAATTGATCACCGGTTTTATTTCATCATAGTTACCATCCAGTAGCAGAGTGCCATCTGAAAAATATATTTTTAACATTTTTTATCTCATTCGTGGCTATTCCCCACGTTCCCAATATTTCAATACTTCATTCACCGCCGGATAAACCATTTTACGCACATCAACTTTGGAGGTCATATCGAGATTGTAGTAGTCCAAAAGTCGTTTGACTTCTCTTTTACCTTCTAATCGAACTGACAAATATTTTTTGACAGTTGCCTCTGGAAACAATTCACCCTCTTTGTAAATAGTGTTAACATGATGACTTATATACTGTGCATTTAATACCATGCACATTCATCGGAGGTGGTAAATATTTTCTCCCAAGCTACACATAGCTACGCATAAATCACCGACACTCCGCATACAAAGTATAGATAATTTTCATAAAATCAAGTAAAAAGAGCTTAATAGCTAAACTTTTCCTTTTTGGGGTACAACAAATCACCGTATCGCCTACAGTTCAGAATCTATCCCTGCAATCTCTTATATAAAAAAACAGAAAAAGTTACTGAATATTCAATCTTTTAACTCATAATTGCCCTTGATATATCCCATTTTCATAATATATTATATGTTTACAGTGACAGTAGGTAATCGCTCCATTGGTTGTACTGCAATCTTGGAGAGGAAAGTCCGGACTGCATAGAGCAAGGATTCCTTTTGTTAAAGAAGGATACCGTGGACTATATTCCACTGGGAAGGCAAGTGCAACAGAAAGTATACCGCCCCGCACCTAAATAACAGCAAATAAAAACTTGCTGTTATTTAGGTGCGGGGTAAGGGTGAAAAGGTGGAGTAAGAGCCCACCGGTCATTGACGAGAGTCGTGATGCATGGTAAACCCATCCTGCAGCAAGACCAAATAGGGGATGAGTTGTTGCTCGCAACACTGAATCCCGGGTTCTGGTCGCATAGATAGATGATTACCGCTCCGCTTGCGGAGAGACAGAATCCGGCTTATTCTGTCGCTGTATTATTTTTTATTTTTCATATCTGACTGACAGTTTTCAGCTGTCCATACGATGTAGGTCAAGATATACTGGTTTAGGTTGAAATCCTAAATTTTATTTTTATATTTGAGTATGAATAGTCAGGGAAACTAACTAAAAACTACCCATAATGGGTATCATTGAAAAACTATGAGTTTAACAACAATAAAAGCAGCGATTCGCGATATCCCGGATTTTCCGAAACCGGGAATTATTTATAAGGATATTACTCCGCTATTGAAGGATCCTGCGATATTCGCTGAAATCATAGAAATTCTGTCAGAACGTTACTGTAACACCCGGCCTGATTATATTGCCGGCATTGAGTCCAGAGGATTTATTTTCGGTGCAGCTCTGGCACTTAAACTTGGGTGCGGTTTTATTCCGGTGCGCAAGGCGGGAAAACTGCCTTACAAAACGGTTAGCGAATCATACCAACTGGAATATGGCAGTGCTGAAATAGAGGTACATGTGGATGCTGTAGAAAAAAATGCCAAGGTTATTCTGGTTGATGACCTGCTTGCGACAGGCGGCACCGCCGTTGCTGCAGTAAAATTATTAAAGCAGTTGAACGCTGATATTATAGGGGTTGAATTTATCATTGAATTGGCATTTCTTAACGGAAGGTCAAGGCTTGACGGCTATACAGTAAATTCATTAATTACATAATTTAAGGTAACAAGAGAAAATTTTATAAGATGAGATATGCAATTATAAGTGATATTCATTCAAACACTGAAGCATTAAACGCAGTTTTGGATAAGTGCAAGGAAATTGAAATTGATAAGTACATTTGTCTCGGTGACATTGTCGGCTATAATGCCGAACCGCATAAATGCATCGAAATGGTACAGGATTTGGAGCCAGTTGCTATTGTCAAGGGCAATCACGATGAATATGCATCAAACTCAAACAAAGAGCTTGAAGGCTTCAACCCCCACGCCAAACAGGCAGTACTATGGACCCAGTCACGCCTGTCGAAAGATGAGATAAAATGGCTTTCAGGGCTTCCACTCAGACAACGCATCCCCGGCACCAACATAACTGCGGTTCACGCAACCCTCGACTCACCGGAAAGCTGGGGATATATCTTTGACGTTCACCATGCAGCAGATAACTTTTCATATCAGTTCACCCAGATATGCTTCTGCGGACATTCGCATGTTCCAACAGCATTCTGCAAAAAGCCAATCACCAGCCGAACCGAGCTACCGATTGAAGAAGTTCCCGACTGGGCTTTCAAAAATGGAGAAAATATTATTCCGGAAAATCCAACCGTAGCCGATGACCTTGAAGTACACCTGCAGTCCGGGTTTAAATATCTATTCAACGTCGGCAGTATAGGACAACCGAGAAACCGCGACCCGCGTGCATCATTTGCCGTCTACGACACAACGGAAAAAACTGTTACACGTTACCGTATCCCATACGATATTGAATCTACCCAGAAAAAGATTCTTGAAGCTGGACTGCCTGAACGTCTGGCAATGCGACTGACCGTTGGCAGTTAGTTTATTATATCGTTCACGCCTCTAAAGCTATATTTAAACTGGCAAGTTAAACTTACTATAGATTTGCCCGCGAAAGAATACACTTATGTATACCTGTTTAAGTTGAAACCTTAACTTTTATTTTTGAGCATAAAAAGCCAAATAAACAAACTAAAAACTACCCATAATGGGTATATCAAGTGCAGGTTTTCTGCCATGACCATAGAAAAAACAAGTAATAAACCAGAAAAAGTGCTCATCGTCAAGCCTAGCAGTCTTGGTGATATTTTTCATACCTTCCCGGCTGTATCACTTTTAGCCGATGCTTGGCCTGAATGCGAATTTCACTGGTTGGTATCACCACAGTTTGCATCAGTCATCGATTACAGTCCGGCTGTCCGCAGAACCATTATTTTTCCCCGACAGCAACTGGGCTCGATAAAAAGTTTTTTCCCTGCATTTTTTAAGCTGAAACATGACTTACGCCAGGAAAAATATTCAAAAGTCATCGATTTTCAAGGTTTGCTAAGGAGTGCATTTTTTGCAAAAATAGCTTCATCGACTCAATATATCGGCTTTAATTCTCCACGGGAACCGCTGGCAAAAATATTTTACAATCAAACTATTTCAATCCCCGACAACTGCATTCACGCGGTTGATCGTAATCTCTTTCTGGCTGCGCAGATTTGCGGTTCAGAAAAAACATTTCAACAGTTACCGTCGATGCCATCACTGAGTAAATTTGCCATTGGCGCCGCAACCTTACTGAACGATGCCGGTTGTAGTAAAACAGATAAAATCATCGGCATTGCGCTCGGAGCACGCTGGACAAGCAAACGCTGGCCGGATACGTTTTTCATCAACCTAATCAGCCGGCTGATAAAAAAAGAACCGAACAGCAAAATTGTTCTGCTTGGTGCTGATGACAGTTTGAGTTGCGCCGCAAATATTACAGATACCTTAAATAATCAAAGAATAATATCTTTAGTGGGCAAAACCACTCTGACTGAGCTTATTGAAATAATTCACCGTTGCCAATTGTTGATTTGCAATGACAGTGGTCCAATGCATATAGCCGCGGCCGCCGGCAAACCGGTTTTCGCCTTTTTCGGCCCTACTGTACCGGAAAAAACCGGACCGTATGGTTCAAAACACCATATTTTTCAACGCAACCTTGATTGTATTGGTTGTTTAAAGCGTTACTGTTCTAAAGAAAGCATGTTGTGTCATGAATTGAATATTGATGAAATAGTCAAAGCAATCAACCTAAGTGAGTAATAAACTAAGTGTATTTCTGGAGATATTTTATGAAAAAAATTATTTTTATACTATTATTCGCCTGCATAATCAGCGGAGCGAACACACTGTGGGCTAATGTTGCCCTCAGAGTAGAACTTAACCGTAAAAACTATCTGCAATATGAAACAGTATACGCTAAGCTCATAATGAGAAATGACAGCGGCCATGTTCTGGCTTTCGGTGCCAACGAAAAACTCCGCGGTTCTGTCACGTTTGAAATCAGCGATGAATTCAACAACGTGGTTAAACGACGCAAAAATCAACAGATTGACATTATCGGCACCATTATAAAACCAGGTGAGACCAAAAAGATGATTATCAACCTGGGGAAATATTATCAAACAATGCCAACCGGTAAATATTCAATCATAGCCTATATCAAACACGCCCAACTGCCTTTAGAGTACCAATCGAACAGAGGACATTTCAATATTACCCAAGGTCATAATGTCTGGAGCCGAACCGTCGGTATCCCGGAATTTGTCAAAATAAATAAAAACCAGAAAATCAATTCAAGAACCTATAAACTCAAGACCATGTTTGATGGTACAGATGAAATAATTTTTCTTACCGTTGAAGATGAAAGAAGAGTTTACGCAGTCCGTAAAGTCGGCTATACCATCGGTGAAAGTCCGCCGAAGTGCGAAATAGATCTGCTGAGTCGCCTTCACCTATTGCTGCCAGTTTCAGCCAAGGTTTTCAGCTACTTCATATTTGATATCAATGGCAAACTGGAAAAACGCGAAGTATACAAACGCACCTCCACAATACCGATGCTGGTAAGAAATCATAAGAACGGTATCGTTGTCGTTGCAGGTGGTGCGCTGGCACGCAAGCATCTGGATTATCGTGACGATGAGGAATAAAATGCTTGATCCGGTAAGCTGGAAATTGAATAATGGCAGAGTTATCAGAAATGCACAGGATGCACCCGGGGAGCTGAACGGGAAACTGCGCCTGATCGACCAAACAATGTTACCTGAAAAACTCCATTACATTGAGCTTGATGATGTCAATGAAATTTATGACGCCATTAAACGCCTGGCAGTACGCGGAGCTCCGGCAATCGGCTGCGCCGCCGCGCTGGGAATTGCCGCAACGGCACAAAAACTCCCAGATAACTTAACACCTAACGAATTTATCAGCAGAGTAACCGATTTAGCGGCCTTACTTAACAGTTCACGTCCAACCGCCGTCAACCTGGCATGGGCTCTGGAACGTTGCACCAGCTATCTTGGCTCACATCCAACGACGGTAAAACAACACAAGGTAAACCTAATCAGATCAGGACTGGCTATTCTTGCTGAGGATATCAAACTATGCCGGACAATCGGTAATCACGGAGTGTCACTGATTACTCCTGGAGCCGGAGTTCTCACCCACTGCAATGCCGGTGCATTAGCCACCGGTGACTACGGAACCGCGCTTTCACCGCTCTATGTCGCCCATGAAAACGGCATTAAATTCAAAGTTTTTGCCGACGAAACCCGTCCACTGCTCCAAGGCTCAAGACTCACCGCCTGGGAACTATCCAGGGCTGGAATAGATGTTACCACAATCTGTGATAATATGGCAGGACAGGTGATGAAAGAAGGCAAGATCGATCTGGTAATTGTCGGCTCAGACCGCATTGCCGCCAATGGCGATGCCGCCAATAAAATCGGCACCTATTCAGTCGCGATTCTAGCTAAGTATCATAATATTCCATTCTATGTCGCCGCCCCCTATTCAACCATTGATATGAAATTAAATGATGGTGCGGCTATACCAATTGAACAGCGTGACCCTGATGAAATAAAAAATGGTTTCGGTCGTAGAACCGCGCCGGACAGCAGTAATTTTTATAACCCTGCATTTGACGTGACACCACATGAACTAATAACCGGTATCATCACCGAAAAAGGCCTGATCAAGCCACCATTCAAAACAGCCTTCAATGCTCTCTATGCCTAGAATTTGCAGAATCGAGTACCTGGTGACTTTAACGGTTTGACGGCCTGCAAATTATGCAGTGCTCTGCACGAGGAAAGCGGGAGCAGACCTGTTCCACAGGACAGCCCTTCTATTATACTTCGAGCGGGAAGAAAATTAACTTTTTTCGTGATGATGATAAATGCTAGCATGGTTTTTGTAAGCAATTGTCTACTAGAAATAACCAGTTGTTTACAAAGGGTAAAGATAGCGTTATCAGGGTGCGTAAAAAGTTAAGTTTTCAAGCGTTTGAAGTATAGTTCAGGCTAACGTCTGCACTGGTTATGCGACTTGGAGCATAACCCATGACTTTCTTAAAAACTCTGGAAAAATAAAATTCATCACTGAAGCCACACTGCAACGCAACCTCCTTGACTGAAATTATTCGGCTTGAAAGCAGATTATAGCCATGGTAGACCCGCAGACGGTTAATATAAGCTGACGGCGTTGTCCCCAACTCATCTTTAAAAATAGCATTAACCCGTTCAGGCGTCAGTCGGAATTTTTTCGCCAGATCATGCCGAGTGAGATTCTGAAGCATATTCTCTTCAATAAAGTTCACCATCTGCCGGGTGCGTTGACTGATAGGATGTCTGCCGCCACGCTCCCAATACTCAGATAAACGCAACCACAATTCACTCAGCACTCTAGACAGCAATAGCTCGCGACATCTACTATTACCGGTAAAAAGATCATGTGCTTTAGTGAATAATCGATGAATTTCCTGATCTCCATAAGTATTAGCAACCAATAGCGGTTCAATTTCAAATCCATATTTTGCCGCCACCGCATCACATTCAGAACCGAATGAAAGATGAATACAGCTGATAACCGCACTACCGTCACTAGCCTCGGTTCTGGAAAATGTATGTAGTTCGTCCGGCGGAATAGTTAAAACATCGCCATGAGCAAGTTCAATACGGTTAGCTCCGGACAGAAAACAAAAACTGCCGGAAACAATCAATATAAGCTCGTAATCATCCAGAACCCGCACTCCCCACGTGGCATGTTTAGACGTTGCAAAGTAATTTACAACGCTGACCACCGGTTCTATATCACGCAATAGTAAATTCATAACATTATTATAGTCCATGCTTTAATATATTTTTACATGGCATAAATACAAATACTATATTATATTTAAAACTGTATATATTATTAAAGTTCAATTATCATCGAACAAAACAGGAGCATCAACATGAATAACCGAGAACGTTTGCTGGCAATCTTAAACTATCAGGACTACGACCGGATGCCGATCGTTCATTTTGGCTATTGGAGAGAAACTCTGGAAAAATGGGCCGACGAAGGTCATCTTAGCCATGAAGATGCCAAGGCGTGGGGTGATGGTAATCCAATTTGTCAGAAACTGACTGAAATGCTCGGCTTTGATTTTAATTATCCATCAACTGCAGCCGCAAACAGTGGATTGCAACCCGGATTTGAGACTAAGGTTATTAAAGAGTTGCCGGACGGCTCAAAACATATTCTTGACGGCTCGGGGGTTATTGTCCTCCAGAGCCCCGAAGCTGGTTCTATTCCTGCTGAAATTGAACATACCCTAGTTGACCGTGAGTCATGGGAAAAACATTACAAATGGCGTTTTGAATGGAATGAATCACGAATAACCGATAATATGGTAAATATCGGCAGCGGCAAGTTTATCAAATGGAGTAAAGGCGGCAAAGAGTTTCTCCAACGTAATGAACGAAATTACCCGCTCGGTTACTTTGCCGGCAGTCTCTATGGATTATTCAGAAATATTGTCGGTGTAGTCGGTTCAAGTTACATGATGCTTGACGATCCGGAACTTTATGATGAAATATTGATGACATTTGCCGAACTCACCTATAAAAATGCTGAATATTTTTTCTCATCCGGCATCAACATTGATTTTGTCCATTACTGGGAAGACATCTGCTTTAAAAACGGACCATTGGTGATGCCCGATGTTTTCGCAGAAAAGGTGGGGCCAAACTACAAACGTATCTCTGACCTCGCCAACGAACATGGCGTCAATATAATCTCCCTGGACTGTGACGGTTGCATTGATACCCTGCTCCCCATCTGGCTTGAAAACGGTGTCAATACCATGTTCCCGATTGAAGTCGGCACCTGGAAAGCCAGTATTGCGCCGTGGCGTGAACAATATGGCAAAGAACTGCGCGGCATCGGCGGGATGAATAAAAATGTCCTGGCACTGGACAAAGCAGCGATTGACACAGAGATAGAACGTCTGCGCCCATTAATTGCCCTTGGCGGGTTCATCCCCTGCCCTGATCATCGTATTCCTCCAGATGCAAAATGGGACTTAGTTAAATACTACGCGCAACGCATGCGTGAAGAATTTTAGCCCGTTTTCCGCAGGCAAAAAAAAGCAGGTTGAGTATCAATGACTTACAGAAAAGCAGGCACTATAAAGCGACTCTCAAAAGTCCTGATGTTGATAAGCAAAGAGTTATGACTTATGAGTAGTTTGATGAAATTTTGACTTTTTGACATTATCCGGCATAACTGTCTGAATACCAGATCATTATGAATGATTAATAAAAAAATCATCATTAAAGTCCTCATTCAGAGAGCCACAACTCACATCCAGCCTTGCTTAAACCATAAATTAAAACCCAAGTCAAACTCACTTTTTTTGCGTGTTAAAAGCGGTGAATAATCACCTCGTTTTTTTATGGATTTATCTGCGGCAAAGTTATTTTTTTCATCCGGGTCTCAATATCGTTTGCCATAAGGCCTTTTATAAGAGCAAATTCCAGTGCATAGACCATTACCAGATCGTCTTTAGGAATGTTACTTTGAGTAAACCCCATACCGGTGTCTGAAAAAAGACTGGCAAGCGAAACAGCGACAACCATACCTTTTCCATGTTTGTTAAAAGTGGCAAGCGGGGCGCCCTTAACAGAATAAAGCAGCGGTGTTCCACCTGTCACCGGCATGGTGTTGGTAATATCACAGAGAATCTGGCGTCCCATAACCGTCATAATTTTACCTTTTGCAATGGGTGCTTTAAAATCAAATGATATCCCGAAATTACCAAGAAGTTGATTTGAAGAAGATTTTTTATTTACTGAATCATCTATCACGAGCAGTTTTCCGCCATTTTTGACATAATCATCAATTTGCTTAATCTCGGATGCTGAAAATTTCTTAAAGGGACGAATCAGAACCAGACATTTTGACTTTGCAATAGATTCATCAAGTGTGGCAAATGTGCGCGGGAAATAATCAACTCGTAAAACCCACTGGTGAAAAATGCCGAAGCTGCGGTAATATTTTTTAATAAAGCCCTCATCTGGAAGGTCATAGTCACAATGCTCCCGCTCAAATGCCAGCATTGGCGGCAGCTCACGCGGCGTGGTTACGGGATTCAGCAGAAAATTTAATCTATTCGCGGTAAAAAGAGCGAGGACGACCGCAAAGCCGATCCAGACGGTGATTGAAACCAGGAAGTTAGTTTTCGGTTTGTTGAAAACCAGAACCGTAAAAATTAAGAACAAACCAGCAACGCAGGCTAAAATGGCAAAAGTTCTGCCTAGCGGAGTCACAAAACTGTTTTTTCTATTAAGCCATGAAAGTGTTCCGAGCAAGAATTCGGGTTTTCCCTGCTGAAATGCTGAAAAATTACTATAACATGTACTGTCAGCAAATGCGACGACCCTGCCTTTACCATATCTTCTTGCCGCCGCTTGAAGAAACGTCCCGAAACGCATATCGACATTATCATTTACCTGCGGATAAAAATTACGGCTCGAATAGTCGATGTCAATTGTTTTCAACCCGGAGGCTCTGATTATGGGTTCGACAAAGATTGATTCAGGCTTTATTGAAGATGACACCTCAAAGAGGAAATCCGGCAAATTAGCGATTACAGGGTGCGGAATGATCAACGGACGTCGATACATCTGTTCAAATTTGGTCTCGATATCAAAGACACAATTATATTCAAATGACATCCCGAACATTTTTGCGATGGGATTGATATAGACGCTGGAGCCGAAAACATTCGTATGTTCACCCAAAAGAAACAGACCGCCCCCGTTGTTTACAAATTTCAGCACTGCTTGCTGTTCAGATTCGCTAAACGAGCGAGTAGGAATTTTCAGAATAAGAATATCATTTTGCGCAAGCAGGTCATCCGTTAATTCGCCCTTGGAATCTGTCACATCATAAGTTTTTTTCAGAAAACTGTAGATTGCTGAATAGTTGTAACCTGAATCGTGTCCGTACCAGGTCGTATCGTACGGCCGGTCAAAAGGCTCCCATTTTGAATGCGCGGAATCAAAAAGAATCCGTCCTGGTTTTACATATCCCGGATCATTGAAGCCAAGACAGAAGACAAAGGTGAAAACAGCGACTGCAAGTAGTGGAATAAGTAGCCTGATAAACCCATATTTTGAGGAAACAACATGTTGCTGTTCCCAATGCTGACGAAAAAAGACCGTGAGCAAAAGCGGCACTGGAATAAGTGAAACTGCGACAAAAAGCGGCGTCCAGAAGATAAAGATTCCCGAAATATTGGATTCACTCAAGATAAAAGTAAAGACATATATATATGCTAATATGATTAGAATATAGCGAAATATAAAACAAAGAGCTGTAAGTGTAAAAAATTTAACCAGAGTGCGAAACAGCCGCTTTTTCTCACAAAACATTATCATAAAGACAGTTGCGCCACAGATAAAAAAGCTGAAAGGCAATGTCGCAAGTGCTTCCCAGGTGATTCTGAATGGTTCTATCCCACTAATTGTCTTTACAAAAACAATCCCGTTACTGGCGGCGACATCGGTGCCGAGAAAATTAAGGATGACCGCAAGCGGTTTAGCCAACCATGAGGCATCATGATTTCCGGTGAATAAAAAATCATGGAAACGAAAAAACGCAGCTTGAGCCATAAGAATCATGCCGGAAACAAGACAGGCGCGACCGAGATAATGAAGACGAAGTTTTCTGATTGCAGGCAGCAGCAATATGAGTCCGGCTGTAAGCAGTAAAGGGCCTGTTCTATAGGGCCATGGCAACATTACAGCGGAGAGCAGAGCAGGCGCGATCAGCCATGGCGGTAATTGTTCAAAACAGTTTGTGCTCAAACTGCTGAAAGCAAACGGCAGCAGTAAACTAACGCCTGCCGTTATCAGCAGAGAAAAAAACAGGTAATTTGGTGAAACAAAAACATGCAAGCCAAAAAGCCAGGAGACAGAGAAACATAATATCGAAAAATAGAGCATGAGGGCTTGATAAGGTCTCATCACCGGGGTTGCGGAAATATTTTTTGATGCTTGTGGTTTACTCATGATTGACGGCCCTTCCTTGAATATTCAGTGGCGGCGGAGTCTCACCACGCATATTATAAAGTAGCCAGCGAAAAAAGATTATCGCTTTTAGATGACCGTGGTTTTCATGCTCAAGCATTCGGTTTGTCAAAAATTGCGCATCTCCTACCACATAGACATTTCCTTTGCCGAATGAACGGGCTATGATTACAGGCTGACCAAGCCATGAGGCAATGACTTTGTGCTCTGAACCGCATTTAACCGGCCAGGCTTCAAGCAAAGTTGCATAAACTTCATTTTCCAAAATCGTGATTAATGCTTTATCCGTTCCGCCCAGGGGCTGATTTTCAATAGTTATATCAAAAACAGCAAGCAGTTCAACAAGACTTTCACGCTCTTCCCAACCTGCACTAATCAAGAGCTTACCGCCATTTTCAACAAAACCACGAATATCTGCGATCTCTTTTTCTGAAAAAGTCTTGGTCGGATTCGCTATAATAAACAGGTCGGCCAAATTCAGTTTTTCAGCAGAAAAGCTGTTCATCGAAAAGGTATTATAGCCGGCTCGCATTACATTGTAAATTAAGCCGGTATTGCCAAAGTCCTTCCAACCATCATATTTAAAATTCTCAAAATGCGAGTTATCGATATAGGCAACATTACCTGCCGGTATTATCGACTGTTTTGAAAGCATAATCCTATCGCTGATACAGGAAAAAATCAACAATGCCGAAGCGGCTGCAACGATTTTCAGCATGTATAACTCACCGATTAACAAAATAAGCAACGCGGCAGAAAATAACATGATCCCCAGAGCCGTCCACCATTTTGACAATACTCCGGTCTCCGACTGCCGAAGCCATGTCAGTACGTTATTAGCAAAATCATAGGTATTAAACAGCAGCGGATTGGCAAAACTTGAAGTATCACCGAAAACCATGATTTTACCTTTGCCAAAATCCTGGGCAGCAACAAGCACAACATCGCCCAGCTCCTCCCCCGGGTCATAATCAAGATTGCCAAGATAACCATTATTGCCGCCTTTACTTTTTTCGCCCGGGTCAGAATATCCATAACGGCCGATCACTAGTGGTACGGCCGGATATTCAACTGCTAAAGAGGCTCCTACCACGATGCCGAATTGATTATAGATGTCATCCATACCTAATGTGACAGGATGGCGCATGAAATGAATTGAGTACTGCCAGCCTCCGATAAAAAAGTCTGCCGAGTCGAATTTATAACGTATTTTTGAGGGTTTAAGGAGCTCATTCATCCAGTTTTTACCATCACCACTCATTTGGGTATGGTCGCCGATGAGCAACAGAGCACCGCCGGCATTCACAAATTCATGAATACTGCGAATCTCATCGGCGGTAAGCGCGGCATCGACATTCATCATCATCAGAATGTCACCATTCTGTAGAGTCGCCCGGTTTAATTCAGGGGTTATTTTTGCCTGCATACCAAGACTTTCGGCAAAGAACGGCAGATTACCGAACATGCCGCCACTGTAGTTACCGAAACTTTTATAATTAGGGCGATCCCAGTTAAGAAATCCCTTTTCATAAAAGATAATTTTTTTCTTGTCAGGAGCCGACGGAAAGGTGGTGTTAATAATAAAAGAACCAGCTCCTGCAAGAATAAAAATCAGCACAGCCCGAATTATATGTGAAGCATGTGCCTGTTTCCGCACTTCTTCCGTTTTCGGAGCGAAAAAACCTAGAATCAACGCACACATAATTATTAAAACCAGCGGCATGAACAGTGGGTAATGGTTCCATATCCAGCCGATGGTGGTTTTGGCTGTCGGTATTGATTTAGCATCCGGGGAAAAAAATTTAATAAAAACAGGCATCGTCGCGAAGATAATAAGATAAAGCAATTGCGCACTGATAATTAAAGCTGCGGTCCTAAGCCAGGCTTTAGATTGTTTGACTCTGAAAAAATCTGAAACTACAGCAATATAGGCAATAATAAAAGTTGTAATAAACAGACCGGAGAAAGTTGGTCCGGCAACAAAACTTTGTCCGGTTATCAAACCTGCAAAAGAGGTAAGTGAAAAAGATATTTCCCGCGTTAAATCCCAGATTATAATCCCTCCGCCCGGCCAGAATAAAGCCGCTTCCGGAGCAAGATAGATCGTTAAAATAAAACTGGAAAATATCGCGGCAACCGCAAGCGCAAGCAGGTCGCGATTTTGCGTTTTTTGTTTACCATTGAACATTGCCAGAGCAATGGCATATAAAGCGAGCAGTGCAGCTCGAATGGGAATAGTTGCTCCAGGAATCGCAATTAGACTGCCTATGCCCAGAATAACGCCGATAAGAGTTTTTATGCCGGAAGTTCCCCTGCCATAGCTACGCAACTGAAAAACAGTTACCACCGCCAGCAGAGTGAAGCCGAATAGTAGATTCAGGCTATGTGTCCAGTAACCGGCAAATTCAAAAAGAAAAATCCCGGCCATTAAAAACATGATAGTTTTACAATTGAAAAAACAGTTTGATATTACTTTTTTGAACATAAAGCTGACTCATTTTTAAAGGAACAGTTAAGGCTCACTCAAAAATAAATTGGAGAGTATCGCGTAGGATGCGGACAGCTGATTAAGGCACGAAAGTGTTTACATAGTAGAACTATATAAATATTTTTGTAACGCAGAGCAGCTGTTTGCAATCAAGCGAAAAATCCAACCTGTTTTTTTGTGAGTCCTTATGACACAATTCGTACTAAAAATTAATTCAAATAGGCTTTTCCGTTTAGGTATGACTTACTAATAGCATTTCACAGTGAATTGTCAATAAAACAATGAACTTAAATCGGAAAACAAAAGGCGGGGTAATAATAGCTGCATTTCCCGTTTGTTTCAGTTGCAAAATAATCAAAAATGCACTAAGCTCAGAATTCCTGACCCATTTGAATATTTAAGCTCAAATAGCAAAAATATGCGGAAATCGAAATTGACACCTTTATTCGCCCCGCACTTAAATGAACTATTACAGCAACTCTATATAGTTAGGTGCGGGGCTCCCACCTTAAATGTGGGAGCGGCGTCCTCGTCGCAAATTATTTTGGTGTCATCTCTATTTCCCACAAATCAAGATTTCTGAAATGTCCTATTAGGTTTAAGTATCCTGTTTTATCCCGTAATCCTGTCAAAAAAAATATTCTGCTGTTAATCATTCTGCGGCAACAGCATTTTACTCTTCAAGCTTTTTTTGCCAAAAGTCAATTTGTGCTCTTACCGCTTTGAAACCGGTGGCACCGAACAGTTCACGCCGGGCAATACTGCCTTGCGGATCAAACATCGTTAGAAATTCAGCTGTTGCTTCCGGAATGGTTAACTGCATCTCTTCAAGCGTAACTGCGTTGAGAGCTTTATCATTTTCATCACACCATTTGACAAATGCGCCAATCCGGTGATGGGCATTGCGGAACGGCACTTTGAGTTCAACCAGTTTCTCAGCCAAGTCAGTAGCCATCAGTGCCGGATCTGAAGCGGCGGCTAGCATTTTTTCAGTTTTAGCATTCATTGTCGCAACCATCGGCGGGAAAACCCGTAAAATTTTCTTGACCGTATCGATAGCATCAAAAATCGGTTCTTTATCTTCCTGCAGGTCACGGTTATAGGTCAAAGGTAAACCTTTACACAGGGTCAACAGTGCCATCAGATCACCATAAATCCGGGCAGTTTTACCGCGTGACAATTCAGCAATATCCGGATTTTTCTTCTGTGGCATCAGACTTGAACCGGTGCAGAAGGCATCATCAAGTTCAATAAAATCGAACTCCTGTGAGCACCAGAGAATAATATCTTCAGACAACCGCGATACATGCATGGCAAAAATTGCCAGGTCACTGAGCAGCTCAATTGCGAAATCACGATCAGCCACCGCATCCATACTATTCCGGGTCAGAGCATTAAAACCCAGTTGTTGACAGACAAATTCACGATCCAGCGGTAAAGTAGTCCCAGCCAGTGCCCCTGCCCCTAACGGCATAACATTAATCCGTTTGGCACAACCTGACAGACGTTCACGGTCACGCTGGAACATTTCGACATAAGCCAGCAAATGATGAGCAAACAATACCGGTTGGGCGTGTTGAAGATGAGTAAAGCCCGGCAGAATGGTGGTATCGTTTTTATCAGCCTGTTCAGTCAAAGCCGTCTGAAAACTTTTGAGCAGTTCGTCGATAACGGCAATTTCACTGCGCAGGTAAAGTCTGATATCGAGTGCAACCTGATCATTACGACTTCTGCCGCTATGGAGTCGGGCTCCTTCATCACCCATGACATCAATCAATGCACTTTCAATATGCATGTGAATATCTTCAAGTTTCGCCGTAAAGGTAAAATCACCCTGCTCTATGCTTTGTTCGATTTTGTCAAGTTCAACTGCAATCTGTTCCGCAGTTTCAGTCGGAATAATGCCTTGCGCCGCCAACATTGTAGCATGGGCTTTACTACCCTGGATATCGTATTTATAAAGTCTTTTATCGAATGAAATGGATTCTGAAAATTCAGTCATTTCCCGATCTGTATCAATGGCAAATCTGCCGCCCCACATAGCCATAACTTAATCCTCCGTTTTATCCCCAGGGCTTCACCCTGGGCTATATTATTATGGGCTTTCAGCCCTCAGTTTTCAATATAGCCGGTCTGATCTACAGTCGCAAGCTATGGCGAACAAGCTGACCAGCACTCCCGACAAAAATCATTAATCGTTGACAAACTAGCTCTGCATCTCAAAATCTTCGATGTACTGTTGCTGCATCTCGCCGATTTGATCTAGTGCGTCAAACAAACCTTCAGCTTCATCCGGAGATAGTTCATTGCCGTCCAATGCCAGCAACCTGAACATACTGCTGACTCTGACGGCAACTTCAGCCATGCTTTTAAGAATATCCTCATTTATACCACTCTGATCAATATCCAGATGTTTAAGTTCATTCAACCAGCTGAGTCGTTTTTCAACAAGTTCCAGACCACGTTCACGTACCGGTGCTTTGATATCATCGGCTTTACGGTCATAGCGTGAGGAGATCCGCTCCCAGAGATCTTCAAGCATGTTCATAAAAACCGCCTCCTGACCGTCATCAGCGAAAATCAGACTGCCAGGGATAAAGCACCGTTTAAACAGCAGTTCAAACTCAACCTGACGCTGCCAGCATTGATCCAGGATAAAGGCCTCTATTTCGTTCTGGGTCATTAATGATCCGCACTCTTTAAGCATCGCATTTAAGTCACTGACATTACCTTGAGAAACAGTAACGCCCTCCGGCACTTCAGCTGAAGTTTCCACTGTCTCTTCGGCATCTTCTATTGCACCCAGCATTGTCGCACCGTTAGCGTAGCTTACCTGTACAGTTTCCGATTCTTTAATAAATTCATCCAGCGAGGCACCTGGTTTATCAAGCAATGCCTTGCCACCTCTGAACAGAGCCGTGGCCAGCTGTTCTGGAATTTCCATATAATCAGCATCTTTGTTATCAGCCGCGATAATCGCAACAGAAAGCTGTTTAATCCACTCTTTTTTATTTCCAGAACGTTCATCAGCGGAAAATTTTGTAATGGAGAAAACCCCTTCATTCCACTCTTTAACAGTAAAAAGCATCAGGTCTCCGGCAACAAACCCTGTTTCAAGCAGAAATTCCCGGACATCAAACACTGATAAGACAATATTGCCACCGGTCTGATTAAGCATCACTGACTTATTATTGGAATTTTCTGCAACAAACACATCAAACATCTGTTCCGAGCCCAACAGCAGATGGTAATTGACCGCAATTTCTGCAGGAATGGCAAAATCAATAATCGGCAGTGATTCATTAATATCTTCCATAATAATTTCTATTTCAGAAGAAAATATTTCCTGACTGCAAAATGGCGCGAAACGATGTCCAGGGACAAGAATGCCGTTCTCTATTTCAAAAGCATCCGGTGCAACAATAAATTGAGCGTTACAGAAGAATCCAGTTCTAGTCTGATAAAGCCCCGCTGCGGCGGCTGAAAACAGGTCATCGCGTCCATCCAGATTGCGTGCAACCCGATTACCGAGTACCAGCAATTCATCTGCCATCAGTTTATCAAGATTAACGGCATCAATTGCCTCCTGCAGGCTGAAACTATCGGTTTCTGCAATCATTTCATCCAGTATATTATCCAATTCACTATAGCCAATCATCATTATAAATCCTTACTCATGTGAACATAACCGGCTATGCCGGAACTTTTTCAGACAGGATGAACAAGATTGATAGGATTTTTTATTTTATCCTGTTATCCTGTTATCCTGTCAAAAATACAATTTCCTATTGGTTTTAAATATTTGTCAACGATAGTTTTGATATTTTATCAAACAGCATCATGTTTAAATGTTCTTCAAGTTCAGGCTGTCCCCACTCTTTGAGGGTTTCAATCGTCACCGCATCACCAAGTTCAAGTTCTCCGCTGCCAGTCCGACGCAAATTGTTAAGCACAGCTCCACAGCCAAGTTTTTTACCAATATCATAACAAAGTGTTCTGATGTAAGTTCCCTTAGAACACTTTACCGCAAAATTTGCAAATGGCAAATCAACCGCAGAAATATCGATCGACTCTATATTTATTTCTACCGGATCACGTTCGACCACAACACCTTTCCTCGCCAGTTTATAAAGCCGTTCTCCATCCTTTTTCTTAGCTGAAACCATTGGCGGAATCTGTTCCTGTTCACCAACAAACCCCATAATCGTCGTTTTAACCTGTTCAACCTCAAGCCCGCTCCAGTCATGCTCTGCTGTTACGGTTCCATCCAAATCCTGGCTGTCCGTTTCAATGCCGAACTGAATCTTTGCTTCATAAATTTTATCTTCACCGCTAAAGTGTTGACTGAGTTTTGTAAAACGTCCCAGGACAATTACCATCAGGCCGGTTGCGGCCGGGTCAAGCGTACCGCAATGACCGACTTTGGGAATATTAAAGCGCCCCCGAACAAAATTAACAACATCAAAACTTGTCCACCCAGCAGGTTTGTCAACCAGCAAGACGCCACTGGTCTTAAATGGTGGTAAACTGTGTTTTTTAGGATTATATCTCATATATATTTAGCCCATTACCCATAATATTATGCCATTTTTCGGCAAGAGTTTTATTGTTATTTCCGCTTCCGTAGCAACGTAGTTGCGGAGTTTGAAGTGGTAACCTGTCTTCAGATGCCTCCTGATTAGGGACATATTGATTATGTCCGTATTATTTACGGGTACTGAGGACTGCATCAATTTTTGCCATAAGAGTCTGTTCAGCAGACTCGATACTCGCTATTTTAATCATGCCGCCTGCAGCAAGTTCATGACCGCCGCCGTTCATGCTTCTGGCAATAGCGCCAACGGGGTATCTAGAATCTTTCGAGCGCAATGAAAATTTGATACCCTCATCACGCCGCTGAAGTATTGCCACAATATCGGTTCCGTCAATCGAGCGCAATAATTCAATCAACCCCTCGGTATCACGCATATTAATCTGATATTGCTCAATCAACTCCGGCGGGATAAAAAACCACGCATAACGCCCGTCACGATTGCGTTTCAAATGATTTTTCAGCAACTCAGCTTCAAATTCAAGGTGCCTGAGCGGCCGGGAGAAGAACATGCTTCTGACAATCTCTGAATAATCAGCACCAAGTTCAATCAGTTCAGCTGCGTGACGTAACGTTGCCGGAGAAGTATTGTCAAACCTGAAACCGCCGGTATCCATAACCATACCAAGCATCAGCAAAGATGCCGTTTGACTTGAAATAGTGTATTGCCCCGGACAGGCTTTAAAAATTGTCAGCATAATTTCAGCACTGGCTGCTGCGGTTGGAACTACCAAATTATGGGCGGCAAATTCTTCATTATCAGGATGATGATCAATATTAATCGTCTCTATCCGCTGCATAACACCACGCAGCGCACTGCCAACTCCAGCCCGTTCAAGTTTAGGGTTATCAACCATTATACAAGCAGAATAATTAGTCAATTCATAAGCAGAGACCTCTGAACGAAATCCGCCCGTAACCCAATTCGCATATTTATCCGGCACAGTATCCGGCAGCAACACGTCAGCTGACTTACCATTTTCGCGCAGAAAATTCAAGGTGGAAAAAACCGCCCCGATGGCATCGCCGTCAGGATATTGATGAGTAACGATTAAAAAGTTATCATTTTCAACCAGAAATGCGGCAATTTCTTCCGGAGTAGGTTTTCTATTCAGGTTCATCGTCCAACTCCTCAAGCATTGCCAGAACCCGATCTCCTGCCTCAACATTCATATCAAGTTCAAACCTCAACACCGGAGTATATTTCAACGTAATTCGTCTGGACATTTTCTTCTGAACATCAGCGTGCATCTGCTGTAATTTTCCGATAATTTGTTTTTTTAACTCATCATCACCACCCAAAATGCTTACTTTGACTGTTGCCCGACGCAAATCATGCGCAGTTGAAACAGCGGTAACGGAGATCAATACTGTGCCACCGCTGAGGTCTTCGCGCTCAATAATATCCGCGATCTCGCGTTTCAGCAGTTCATTTACTCTGGTCATTCTATCCGGTGCACCCATTATCAACTACCTCTACAGTGTATCTTTTTCAAATTCAATATCGTAGACCGAAATAATATCACCTTCAACAAAGTCCATAAAATTATCCAGTCTGATACCACATTCCAATCCGGCTTTTACCTCTTTGACATCATCTGTAAAACGCCGTAATGAATTTATTTCGCCATTAAAAATCAACTCTTTATTCCTGATAACTCTGGCTTTAGCTCCAACTTTTATCGAGCCTTTGTCAACCATACAGCCACAAATTTTCGGACCTTTCCGCATCGCAAATATCTGAAGAATTTTTGCGGTACCTAAATCTTTTTCCCGTTTAACCGGTGCCAGCAGCCCAGTCAACGCATCTTTGATCTCCTCGATCAACTCATAGATGATACTGTAAAGCCTGATTTCAACATTAGAACGTTTGGCAATGGCATTAACCCCTGGATTAACCCTAACATGAAACCCGACAATCAGCGCATCAGACGCAGCAGCCAGCATTACATCATTATCGGTTATGGCACCAACGCCACTCATTACCACATCAATCTTTATCTTATCAGACGGCAGTTTATTCAATGAATCAGCAATCGCCTCGCCGGAACCTCTAACGTCAGATTTGATGATAAGCTTTAAATTGGTGGCTTGAGCGTCATTGATTTTACTGAATAAATCGTCAATAGACTCTGTAGCTGTAGTCGCCAACTGTTGATTACGATTATCAATAGCACGGGCATTAGCTATATCCCGCGCTTCACGCTCATTTTTGCAGACCATAAATGTTGCTCCAGCTTCAGGTGTACCTGAGAGACCAACAAGTTTTGCCGGTGTACTCGGTCCGGCCTCTTCAATTTTATTCTCATTGAAGTTAAACATCGCCCTGACTTTGCCGTAATATTCACCGCACAGCACCACATCACCAATCCGCAGAGTTCCGTTTTGAACCAGAATATTAGCCGTAGCCCCCAAGCCCTGTTCAAGGTTCGCTTCAATCACCACTCCTTTAGCTCGACGATTCGGGTTACCCTTAAGTTCAAGCAGTTCCGTTTCCAGCAAAATACGATCAAGCAGATCGTCAATACCTTCACCGGTTTCAGCCGAGACCCGTACAGTACCGACATCACCACCCCAATCTTCACTCATCAACTCATTCTGCTGCATCTGGAGAATAATTTTATCAGGATCGGCCGCGGACAGATCCATTTTGTTAATCGCCACAATTATCGGAACGTCAGCCGCTCTGGCATGATTCATAGCCTCAATTGTCTGTGGCATAAAACCATCATCCGCGGCGACAACCAGGATTGCAATATCGGTTACATTTGCACCACGGGCGCGCATTTTTGTAAATGCAGCATGCCCGGGAGTATCAATGAACGTAATCATTTTATCCTTGAAAGTTACTGTCGATGCACCAATATGCTGGGTGATTTTTCCTGCTTCACCATCAACCACACTTGTCTGGCGAACTCTATCCTGGAGCGAGGTTTTTCCATGGTCAACATGACCTAAAAATGTTACAACCGGTGCCCGGTCAATCAGCGACTGTTCATCATCATCATCATCGTCCATGCCGACAAAATCACGATGGATATCATGCTCTTCTTTATGCCGCCTGTCAACTTCAAGTTCATAGCCGAATCTGAGACAGATTTCTGCCGCTTTATCTTCAGGCACAGTCTGGTTTATGCTGGCAAACACCCCGATTGAAATCAATGCACTGATTATTTCATTCGGCTGTTTTTCCATTTCTTCAGCCAGACTTTTGACGATAATCGGTGGTTTGATTCGTAAAAGAGTAAGAGAAGAGCTGTCGATATTCTTTAAAGCCTTTTCCTTGGCAGCAACCTCTTTCTTCGCTTCAATCGCTTTAGCTTTACTATTGGCTAAATCACGCATGTGCACTTCAACCAGCTCAAGCATATCTGCCGGAATCGTACTGTTAATATTTTTCACTTCGATCCCTTCGGCATCGAGTTCCTTCATGACCGCCTTAGGCGACATCTTATATCGATTTGCAAGATCTTTTACTTTTACTTTTTTCACTAACTACCTACCTTCTATACTCTAATTATAGGTTGAATATTAACTTCTATTTTTTAATTAATAAATACTGATAAAAACTAAACCTACCCATCATGGGTATAAATCAACCGTTAATCAGCTGTATTAATTTTTTTCACTATTTTCTCTATCGCAGCAACATCTACTCCGGGCAACTCTACTAAACTATCCAGTGAAACTGCTTTTAGTCCGTCGGCTGACAGAAAACCGTTGCTGACCAATATTCCGGCCGTCTCTTTATCGGTATCAAGTGCTTCAGCCAAATTTTCAACCGCTTTATTCATTTTATCTGCCATCGTCTCCTCCGGTTCCGGGGTATCAACAATAATATTGAAACTCCAGCCAAGCAGGCGAGATGAAAGTTTTACATTCTGGGCTTTTTTACCATAAACCAGTCTTGATTGATCCGGCGCGACATAGACATCCAGAATATGTTTCGCCTCATTGACTTCTATTCGCAATACTTTTGCCGGCTGCAAAGCATTAGCGGCATATTTAGCAATGTTTTCATCATAAGGAATTATATCAATTCTTTCGCCGTTAAGCTCGGCAGTAATATTTTTAACCCGCATTCCACGCATTCCTACACATGCCCCGACCGGATCAATCCTGCTGTCATTACTGCGTACCGCAATTTTACTTCGACCGCCAGGTTCACGGGAAATCCCCATTATTTCAACTGCGCCGTCATGAATTTCACTGACTTCACGTTCAAAAAGTGCTTTGACAAAATTCGGATGAGTTCTGGAAACCACCAGACTCGGGCCTCCAGAAGAAATATCAACTTTCAGCAACAACGCCATAATCCGGTCACCTGCCATGTAATGCTCACCATGAATTTTTTCCCGGCTCGGTAAAATGCCTTCGGCTTTCTGAAAATCAATCACAACGCCACCATTTTCGAACCGGCGAACTGTACCATTAATAATATGACCGATCTGAACGCTGAATTCTTCTTTTACTATATCCTTTTCAGCCTTGCGCAATTGCTGCATAATAGCCTGTTTTGCCGCCTGTGCGGCAATTCTACCAAAATTACGCGGGGTAACTTCCCAGTCAACCTGGTCGCCTACCTTGGCCGCCGGATCTTTTTCCAAAGCCCTCGCTAACAGTAATTGGTCATTATTCGCATCACTCTCAACTATCTCCAGATTTGCCCAGGCTCTGATATCTCCAGTGTCATGGTCAACCTTGACTTTCAAATCGGTTGCGGGATGAATACTTTTGCGAGATGCTGAAAGCAACGCATTTTCCACCGCATCCACCATCACATCTCGGCTTATACCACGTTCCTGTTCTATATATTCTAAAATTGTCAATAATTCGTTTGCCATCTAAACCCTCTCTCAAAGTTTCATTATTATTACAGCCGTCCTAACAGCATAAAAAAAGCGGGGTTAAAACACCTCCCGCACACTTAGGCTCACCAGCCGATTCATCATAAAGCTTAAAAATCAAATATATCCTTTAAAATCTATTAATATATATGCAACCATGAATCTATCAAGATTTTTCCAAGGTAATACCGTAGTTTTTTTATGCAAAACACCTACCCGAACGTTCTGTCCGCTTAATCTGTCCGCTTAAACAGATAAAAATCTTATGAGTAAATCATCTTCCCACCTTGATTTTTTGCTTTATGATGGCATAGTCATTGTTTACATTTTGGTAAATAATAAAAAAACAGTGTCTCAAACGTATATTCGGTATATTATTAAAGTTAAAGTTTAAACGCCTGACAGTGATATTAAATCGCTGACACACAACCAATTAAATGTGTGAGTCAAGGCAGAAAAAGAAGGTTTCAAAATGCCAACAAACAAATCGACAATGAAAAGATTGCGTAACAGCAAAAAAGCGCAACTACGCAATAAAATGGTCAAAACTGGATTAAAAACAGTTGAAAAGAAATTTGACAAAGCTATTGAAGCAGCTGATGCAGCGGTCGCAACTGCAATACTCAACGAATGCTTCAGCAGCTTAGATAAAGCCTGCAAGAAAGGTGTTATCCATGCCAATAAAGCGGCGAACAAAAAGGGGCGTCTTAACAAACGCCTTAACAGTATCAAATAATTACTGTTGCAACATATCGTCAAAAAACCCGGCATCTGTCGGGTTTTTTTTTGAAAATATGAATTAGTTCTTTTCAATACTCAATAGAATGCTACATTACCTTTAAATTGAACAACCTAATAAATATAATTCATCAGCAGGGTTTAATGCCAAAAAAAAATAAAAAACGCACCAGACAGAAGTCAACGATTATTATATGGTTAGAATTTATTCCGTTTCTGCTGCTATACAGCTTTGTCAGAATGCTACCCTTGAAAATTGCGTACGCTGCTAATAAATTTATCTTTAGATTGCTTTACTTAGTCGATGCCAAACATCGTAACCGCTCAATTCAACATATTTTGTACGCAGGGGTTAGAGATAATCAAAAAGATGCCGCTAGGTTGGCACGAGCATATTACACCTGTCTAGCCAAACTGCTGGTTGAAATTATCAAATCAGACCAATGCTATTCGCTTGATAAAACTAAAGCAGTGGGTTGCCAGGAGACAATTGACAAAGTATTCACGCGTGGTGGCAAAAATCAGCATGTCATTCTGGTCACTGCTCACTACGGCAACTGGGAAGTGGCGGGAACAGCTATCGCCGAATATACCGGAATCAACATGGCATCAATTATGCGTCCATTCGGAAATCCGTTAATTGGTCAAATAATACTCAAAACCCGTGCTAGTGGCATCCACGAGATGGTTCCTAAACAGGGCGGCATTAAAGGCATTCTCAAAGCCATTAAGAAAAATAAAATCGCGACATTTCTCGTCGACCAGCACGCTGCGGCAAAAGATGGCGGTGTTGAAACAATATTCTTCGGAAAACCATGCAGAACCCATACTGCTCCTGCCCTGCTTCATCTCAAAACCGGGGTACCCATCATGCCGGAACTCACCCGCCGTATCGATGACAATTTCGGCTTCGAGTTTATGGTCGGTGAACTGATTGAATACAAACCGACCGACAACAAAGAGCAGGATATAAAAAACATCACCCAGCTTTACACTACAGCTTTGGAAAAAATGATTGCCGAACAGCCTGAACAGTGGATGTGGACCCACCGTCGCTGGTTAAATTTCAACCGTTAAAACGGGCAGTAATTCAGTAAAAAAAACTATAAAATAAACTTATATAAAAATCAAATGAGCAAACATAAAAAAAAATCATTTATCGTTATTTGGCTGGAATTTATACCATTTCTGTTTTTGTACTGTCTGGTCAGAATGCTACCACTCAAAATCGCCTATATTGCGAATAAAACTCTATTCAGACTACTATTTATTTTAGATAGAAAACATCGCAAACGTTCAATTCAACACGTCATGCATGCTAAAATCAAAAATAATATAAAAGATGCTCGCTCGTTAGCTCTTGCCTCATTTGACAGCTTTGCTAAATTACTTGTCGAAATAATAAAATCAGACCAATATTATTCTCCTGATAAAATAGGTGTCAGGGGCTGCCAAGCTACAATCGACAGGGCAGTAACCAAAGGTGGTGATAACTGCAATGTAATTCTTGTCACTGCTCACTATGGCAACTGGGAAGTTGCCGGCACTGCCTGGGCTGAATATACCGGCATTCCGATGGCATCAATAATGCGCCCATTCAACAATCCATTGATTGGTAAAATCATCCTTAAAAGCCGTGCCAGCAAAGTCCACGAAATGGTGAATAAACAGGGTGGTGTCAAAGGCATCCTTAAAGCCCTCAAAAAACATAAGATTGCAACATTTCTTGTTGATCAACACGCAGCAAGTAAAGATGGTGGAGTTGAGACAATCTTTTTTGGACAGCCATGCAGAACTCACAGTGCCCCTGCCCTGCTTCATCTCAAAACCGGGGTACCTATCATGCCGGAATTAACTCGTA
Organism: Victivallaceae bacterium; assembly: GCA_021647315.1. Classification (GTDB taxonomy): domain Bacteria; phylum Verrucomicrobiota; class Lentisphaeria; order Victivallales; family Victivallaceae; genus JAKIUY01. The sequence goes on along the minus strand of JAKIUY010000055.1, from coordinate 1,955 downwards.
GGGTCAATGATGACTTTCACTTCGAGTTTATTGTCGGCGAGCTAATCGAATATATTCCAACCGATAACAAAGAGCAGGACATCAAGAATGTCACCCAGCTCTATACGACAGCATTAGAAAAATTAATCGCTGAGCAGCCTGAACAGTGGCTATGGACCCACCGTCGCTGGCTAAATATCAATCGTTAATCGTCTACAGTCTTCACTGTGGTTTCCCGTATAATAGCTTTCCTCAGTTTCCAGTTTCCCAGAGCTACAGACATGAACGGGAGGAACTGTCTGATTGAACGCCATTTTTTCCCAGCAAAGCGGGGATGTTTGGTAACCACGGTGCGTAAGCCCGTGGTATTCTATTCCAAAAATAACCACGTCAATAAAAAAAGATTAATTAATACTTGACTTATATAACAAAAGAATTATATTTATTAACAATAAACAACTGAGGTGATTTCAAAAATCTGCCGTGGATACTTTTGAAATTGCCTCAACTATTAAAATGGTGCTTATAGGCCAATTTTAGAGTATAAATGCCAGGACTGTGAAACAGCTTTTGAACAACTGGTAAAAAGCAGTAAATCACCGGTCAACTGCCCTTAATGTGGCGAAAATAACAACATACGCCAATTATCTGTTTTTGCCGCTTCTGTTGCTGCGCCCAGTAAACCTAACTGCAGCGTGTCTGACTGTTCGACCTGCTGTCCCAGTGGCACTTATGGGCTAGGTTAACAACAAATTTTCAAATCAAAACAAGGAAGCTTTATTATGACAAAAATATTAATGATTAGCGGAATTATCATAGTAGGTGCAATAATTGGCGGTGTAACCGGTTATTACGGAAAATGCAGCACTGGTCAATGTCCGCTGACCTCAACACCATGGGGCGGCGCAATCTGGGGTGCTTTACTTGCATCGATAATTGCCCTGACACTATTCAATAAACCACCAAAAGTACCCGATTCACCGAGTATCGAAAAAGCAACCTCTGCTACCGAGTTTGCGACCCTATTAAGCGAATCACAGCAACCGATTCTGGTTGATTTCTATGCCGACTGGTGCGGCCCATGCCGCAATCTATCGCCATTGATCAATAAATTATCTGAAGAGTTTTCCGGACAGGCGAAAATTATCAAAATAAATATTGATAATGCCTCAGAATTAGCCCAAAAATATCAAGTCAATTCTATCCCCTGTGTCATTGTCTTTAATAAAGGCAAGGAAACTGATCGTTTTGTCGGGATCCGGTTGTATCAGGACTACAGTAATGTCCTGAAAAAATTGATAGAAACAGAAAAAAAACCGTAGGGGTGAATCTTGTATTCACCCTATATTATGAAATAATGTTCAATGATAAACAAAATAATATAAAAGGTAAATAAACATGGCTCAACAAAAAAATAATCACAATACAACTGTTGTTGTCCTCGGGGCATCGAAAAATCCGGAACGTTACTCAAACATGGCGGTAAAATCCCTGATTGAACATGGCTATAATGTTATAGCGGTAAATCCGTCAGGGGTAGAAATTCACGGCATCAAACCACTTCGTTCTCTCGATGAAATAACTGGAACGGTCGATACACTGACCATGTATATCAACGCAGCCCGTTCTTCAGCCATCGCCGACTCAATCATAAATCTAGCGGCAAAACGAATAATATTCAATCCGGGCACAGAAAACCCGCAACTGGCGGAACAGTGTGAAGCAACCGGCATCAAGCCATGTCTGGCCTGCACTCTGGTAATGTTAAATACCGGACAATTTTAATAATACAGTATCTGCCCGAGCGAACGCGACGGCTCCTGAAAGGAGAACCGCCCCGCTTGGGCATTGGTAGTGTCAAAAGCGGCATGAAAAAAGATGAAAGTTTTTCTGGTGTCTTTTAAATGATGTTGAGTATCATTTCGCAGTCATAATTCAAGCGGAAAATCAGCATAAACCGCTCGCAGGCTCGCTAT
>JAKIUY010000188.1 GCA_021647315.1 Victivallaceae bacterium | reverse complement strand
GGACAGCATAGTTTAAAACAGGGGGGTACTTTTGAGAAATTGAACAAAATTGAACAAAATTGAATGACTTGAATGGAAAAAATTGTTAAATCAGGTAGTTTTTATAATTGTTAGGACAGGTGTGATTATTTTTATAATCTCTTGAGGAGATGGTCTAAGTTTAGTATAGGAATAGATAATGATTAACAGAAAAAATAAGTTTTTGCATGAAGAGCTGAATGAAATAGTTGAGTCTTACCGTGGTTTTCGAGGTATGATTAAATGGGTACTGTTAATAGCTTTGATAATGATGGTGAATAGCGGTTGCCGGAGTCTGTCGCCTTCAGCGATGATGGATGATTATTTTGAACGTGTGATGGCATCTATTGCCAGTCAGGAAGATGCTGAACTGGTGAGGCAGGGGATACCAACCCTGATATTGTTTCTTGATGCTTCACTGGCCGGATCGCCTGATGATCCTAAATTATTGTTGACTACCGCGACTGCTTATACAACCTACGCCCAGGCATTTCTTAATTCAGAGGATGATATGAAACGTGCGGCAGTTCTCTACGGTCGGGCGCGGCAATATGGTTTTAGACTACTTAGGCAACGTAAGTTTTTTGCCGGAACGTTCACCGGCTCATTAGACGATTTTGAAAAGGCATTAATGCAGTGTAAAAAAATGGACGTACCTGATCTGTATGTTACTGGTAATGCGTGGCTGGGCTGGATTTTAAGTCAGCCTGATTCTATGGAAGCCTTGGATGAATTGCCTAAGGTGATGGCTATGATGCAGCGGGTATTGGTGCTGGATAATGAATATGCGGATGGTGGAGTGCATCTGATGTATGGTATTTATTATGCAATACGCCCGCCGGGAGCAGGAAGAGATTTAAAGAAAAGTCGCAAACATTTTCGCCGGGCGATGACTTTGGCCGGGAATGACAATCAATTTTCTCGGGTTATCTATGCAGAGTTTTATTTGACGGCGGTTGGTGATGAAAAACTGTTTGACCAGGTATTAAATGATGTTATAAACAGCCGGGAAGCGATAAAGAAGAACCGTTCAAACGCACTGATTAATGCTATTGCCCGTGAACGGGCGGGCAAGTTACTTGATAACCGAGAAGACTATTTTTAATGGAGAATGATAATGATGAATAATAAATATATTTATAAAACACAGTTTGGAATATTTTGCCTGCTGCTTATTGGATTAATGTTGTTTTTGACCACTGATGCCTTTGCGCTTAAGCTTAAAATTGCGGTGATTGCGCCTCAGCGAACTATTTGGGGGCGCAAACTTGGGGCATGGACAAAAGAGGTCAAGGCAAAAACTGGTGGCAAGGTGAAGATAAAGATATATTACGGAGGGATACAAGGCGACGAGGTCAAAGTGGTGCGTCTCATGAAAATAGGCCGACTGCAGGGGGCTGGATTTATGGCGCGTGGTATCAGTAAAATTTGTCCAGATTCGCTGGTTTTTGCTATTCCGATGGTTTTTCATAGTGAAGCTGAAGCGATCTGGGTTCAGGAAAAAATGCAGGACTATCTGCAAAAACAGGCCAGGGGAAGAGGATATGAAATATTGGGCTGGACAAGACAGGGCTTTACCTATTGTTTCAGCCAGGTGAAAATTGAGTCCATTGCCCTGTTACGTCAGGCAAAACCCTGGATGCTGGAAAAAGACGCATTCTGTGAAGCATTTTTCCGTTTAAATAATATTGCGGCAATTCCGGCTCCGGTAGGGGATGTCATGGTGGCATTGCAGTCCGGGATGATTCGAACAGTTTTTGCGCCACCGATTGGGATGTTGATCATGCAGTGGCAGAGTAGGGTTAAGTATCAGCTTTCGACTGGGTTGTTTTATTCTTTTGGCGCAGTGGTGATAAATCAAAAACAGTGGAAGAACATATCTAAAAGAAATCAGGCAATTATTCAGCAATCCTTCACGAAATATAATAAAGAACTCAATGGCGCGATAAACAAGCAGAATAGGGATGCCTTGAGAGTTTTACAGAAAAAATTGACGGTACTTACTCCGACGCCGAAAGCACTGCAGGAACTTTATGCTGTAACAGAAAAGGTTGAAAAAGATATGACCGGCAAAGCCTTTTCCCGGAAATCAATGGAATTAGTAAAATCATATTTGAAAGAGTATCGGGCAAGAAAAGGTGGGGAAAGTGTTAGCGCAAAAAATTAAATCTGAAGTACTGGAGCTGAAATCTATTGATAAAATAGACATTGCTGAATTTATTTTTGAATCTTTAGATAAAACTGATGATTATATTGAAAAGCAATGGATCAACGAATCAGAGGCTAGGTATGAAGCATATAAATCAGGTGAAGTTAGGGGGGATGATAATCGCATCAACAGCCCTGTATCAGCATCGAAATCCAACATATTATATTAAAAGGGTTGAATAATGGAAGAACAGAAAGAACACGACAATAAAGAAAATATTCTTTATCCGCCACCGGGACGCCTCGGGCGTATTGTCCGGCGGAGTGAAGAGATTGGTTTTGCAATCATTGTCATTGCGCTGATTATACTGGGCTTGATTCCTATGTTATTGCGGCTTTCGGGGCAGGGGGGAGTGCTCTGGATTACTCCGTTAACCCGTTATTTTGTCGTGGTTATTGCACTGCTCGGAGCCGGAACGGCTGTTCGGGAACGTTCAAGTATCTCGGTTGATATTATTTCTCACCTGCTTTCTGACCGTAAACGGCTTTTCCTACGGGCGATAACTGAACTGATCAGTGCGGTTATTTGCGGTGTTTTTATCTGGGTAAGTATTAGATTTGTGGTGGATTTTGAACGCGATACGATAGCTTTTTTACGCATCCCTGAGTGGTGGTCGACGATGATTCTGCCCTGTGGTTTTTTTCTTTTAACCCTAAGATTATTAATTGCGGCCTGGGAAGATTTTATGATTGGGTTAAAACTTCCTAATCAGGTGGCACCTGAAGGCAGCTGCCGCTTCAAACTTCGCAACTACGTTGCTACGGAAGGGGAAAAAGAATTAAACTCTTGCCAAAAAATGACAGGACTTTGCGACTTAGGAGCTAAAAACAGCTCCACTGCGGATAAGGGGGGCTCATGACTTCCCTGATATCTTTCTGCATATTTCTTCTGGCAATAGTCGGTACGCCGCTTTTTGCGGTGATCGGTGCGATGGCCATGATCAATTTTGGCCGGGACGGTGGTGATTTGCAGTCAGTTATTCTTGCCTTCTATGACTTGGCCACCAAGCCGATGTTACATGCGCTGTTTCTTTTTGCTTTTGCCGGTTGTATGTTGGGACATAGTAAAGCTCCGCAACGCCTGTTACGTTTTTCTAATGCGATTCTGGGATGGTTGCCGGGCGGTCTGGCAATTGTTGCGGTGGTCTCATGTGCATTATTGACCTCATTTACCGGCGCATCAGGAATTACGATCGTCGCATTGGGTGGTCTGTTGCTCCCTGCGTTGCTGGCAAAAAACTATGATCGCAAATTCAGTCTAGGGGTGGTTACTTCCAGTGGGAGCTTAGGCTTGTTGTTCCCCCCGAGTTTACCGGTTATTCTTTATGGCGTTATCAGCGGCACCAGTATTGACGAGCTGTTTCTCGCGGGAATTATTCCTGGGATATTGATGATTTTAATGCTCTCTGGTTATGCCTTTTATAAAGGGTTGCATACGGATATTGCCAGAACCAGATTTACTTTCAGTGAAGTATGGCATGCATTGCTTGATGCCAAATATGAGCTGCCATTGCCCTTTTTGATTATTGGCGGTATTTATTCAGGATTTATTGCCATTAGTGAAGCAGCGGTTATTGTTGCCGCTTATATTATTATTGTTGAAATGTTTATTCATCGCGAGATAAAATTCCGCAAATTGGGTAAAGTTGCTCGCGAGAGTGTTATTCTGACAGGCGGTATTCTGATTATTCTCGGCATGGCGCTGGCGGCAACCAGTTATATGATTGATGCTGAAGTGCCGGATAAGGTGTTTGAGTTTGCCCGTCAATATATGAATTCAAAAATTACCTTTCTCTTAACGCTTAATGTTTTTTTGCTGGTGGTTGGCTGTATGATTGATATTTATGCGGCAACAGTACTGATTCTACCGTTGATTATACCCATAGCTGTTGCTTTTGGAGTGCATCCGGTGCATCTCGGAATTATTTTTCTGGTTAATATGGGGATTGGTTATGTGACCCCGCCGGTTGGACTGAATCTTTTTATTGCCAATATCCGTTTCCGTGAACCGATATATAAACTTTACAAAGCCGCGATTCCGTTTGTTCTCCTGTTACTGCTGGTGCTTTTGGCAGTTACCTATATACCGCAACTGTCTCTGGTATTGCTCGGAGATGAAAAGAGTAGTGAAGCCGAAAATATAACTTTAGGTTTAGATGCTGAACAGGAGAGTTATTCGCCTTAGTGAGCAGATTCCGGTTTCCGGACATAGTTCAATGTTAATTGCAGTCATAGTTTACTCCATCTGGTTATTATTATTTCATTTGCTCTTGCAAATTCAAATGATATGAATACACTATCAATAATGAATATTACAATTAAAAGGTTGCGTTTTTAGCGAATGCGGGTATGGTTATATTGTTTTAAGTTCCGGCAACGCCGGTTATTTTCAAGAATACACTTTGTCTCACACCTGTCCTAACAATTATAAAAACTACCTGATTTAACAATTTTTTCCATTCAAGTCATTCAATTTTGTTCAATTTTGTTCAATTTCTCAAAAGTACCCCCCTGTTTTAAACTATGCTGTCCT
>JAKIUY010000187.1 GCA_021647315.1 Victivallaceae bacterium | reverse complement strand
CAAATCTTACCCCTTTTTCAGCGATAGAATCCATTGCCGGAGTTTTAAGATATTTGTTACCGGCACAACTCATCATAGTTGCAGATTGCTGATCGGTGACAATAAGTAAAATGTTTTTTCTTTTCATCTTTAAATTTATGTTCCATAATTTTGTGTTTTCTAAGTTAAGCTCTCAATCAATATAAGGCAAATTGCTGATAAATAATTTATCAATACGTGTTAAAGCCTCTCGTCCCCGTACTTCCAAAGTATGAGTCCCGGCAGTCAACAGATAAGCTTTCGGCAATAGTGCGTTTCGCTCTCGCGCCAGATCCCACTGCCAACTGTTTTCTGACTCTGCCACATCCCAAAGAATTTTGCCACCATCCATTTCAACGAAAAATGAATTATGTAATGCTCCAGGAGCTGGAGTCATAATCATGGCATTAACATAATAGGTACCAGTAACCGGTACCGTGAATGTAAAAGTAACTGATCCCACCAGCCAATTCGGACATTCAAGATATTTCCCGCCACTCGCTGCTGCATCCGTCACCACCGTAAAACCACTGTTAACGCCGTCTTCCGCTTCAAATTCAATCATTACCAAGTCGTCTGCATATGGTTGGTCACTAATGGTCACCCGATCTAACAGAGCTAATGATTGTCGTGCTCCAAAATCAATCGTATGTGTTCCTGCACTCAGCGTTACTTTCATGGGCATTTGTGGATTGGCTCTCTGAATCACCGGCTGCCAATTCCATATATTGGGATATCCAGACCAATCCCAAATATCGTTATCAACCCATACAATCGGATCTTCCGTATTATCCACTCTCACATACCAAGAATCATGCCCTCCGGGATTGCCTAATGAACCGTCCACCATACACGATGCACTAATATAATAATCACCTGCCTGCGTGATAGTGAACGTACTTGATAGAGATCCAACATAGAAGCCATCGTCAAGAAATATATATTTCCCCCCGTAAGCTTGCGAGTCCGTACCTTCTGTTAAAGCCACCCGGGTCATCGTTTCCGCTTCCATACTGACAACCTGCGGCACTGTATCATACACTTGCATACGGACAAAAACAGTTCGTACTATGCCGGTATTACTACGGAAACTAATCGATCCGTCATACCAGCGAGTTTCCAGGCCCGTCGCGTTTGCCGTCACCGTTACGGTTTGGGTATTCGTGCCGCTGCCACTGACTGGCGTACAAGTAAACCAATCCCCTTCAACTATCGCCTGCCAAGTCGTTCCTGCTGTAGTTGGTAAAGTTACGTCAACAGTTCCCTGGGCTACTGGTTGTCCTTTCACATAGCGCAGTTTGATTTTATTTACTGAAACATTAATCCCATTGGGTCGTATTGGAAAGGCTTCCGCAGTCTGTCCTTCCAATGCTCCCAGATCTGGTCCTGAATCAGAATATACTGCATTTACACTCCCCAAAGCCACTCCCGCGTCAATTCCCAATGTTCCACTGTCCAAATGCCAATCTCCACTACTCTCGCCAAGAAAATCAACCACTCCAATTAAACCGTTGGTTTCCCAATTTGTTGGATCGTTGAGAAGTGATTCATGCAAGATTAAATCATAATCCAAATCTGACATTGTTCCGACATTATTGTCCAAACTGCCTAGGTATACATTATTACGTGATATCACTGGTGTTGGACCTGTGCCGTAATGACCATCCTGCATCGCGCTACCCCGCGCAACCACCGTGTTATGCCAAAGTGAGATCAAACCTGGGTAGACAAATTCATCACCACCCAGCTTCAAACCGTTACCATAACCATTATCTCTATCACCCATATCAGTGATGATATTGCGCCATACATAAGATGGACCAAAACGCGTAGGAGCAGCACTGATTCCCACAAAAGTACGTGTCACCCAGTTGTTCCAAACCCGCACATTGATTTGTCCCCCGTCCAATTCGAAGCCATCATCCGCAGAGAATGCAATAATATTACCATAAATATCAGTATCCCGATAAGGTCCGCCGCGTCTGCTGCTGTTGCTTGCACTCGTAATCGCATCATTCCACCAATGTGATGTATCACCAATAAAATCATTATAGCGAATTACATGATTGCCTTCGGTCATATTCAGCACAATAGCTTGCGGTCCTGCAGGATGCACACCCGACAACCAGGTATTAGAATCACCCCGCGGTGCATGGAACAAATTATTTTGGACTACTAGTTGCCGACATCCCCGACCGACATAAATTGCCTGTTTATTAGAAATAGGTTCATTGTTATTATTGGGGTCAACATAAATTTTTTGCTGGTTTAACACCCCAGCCACACCCCAGTCGGAAATATCACTGCCTTCAATTCGAATGTGATCACTGTTAATAACCAAAATCGCATGTTTATTTCCACCCTTTAAGGTTAATCCCCGTAAAATCACATATGATGCATTATATACTGTAATCACCTGGTCACTGGTTGTCCCCGCATCTAATACGCCGTTCGCGGTATAAACCACCCAGTTGCTTGCTGTACCTTTGTCGGAAATTGTCATTCCGACTGTTGCAGTTTTTGTTACACCTTCGGTCACTGTATCCGCCCAGGTGTCCACTGTTAATACCACAACATCAGGGGCATTTTGTTCGTTGGGGTCTGTCAGCGTACATTCAATTTCAACCGTGGAATCGGCTGGTACCTCAAAGATACTGCCGCGAAAACTTTTGCTCGCTCTGTCCGCTACCAGATCATTGCCGGTTTCCCACGTTCCGCCATCTATTCGATAACGAATCGTCGCAAAACTGTTAGCATCCGAATCTCCGTTATAAAAAAGTGTTACCCCTACCGATTCAAATGTTGCTACGGGCTGACCTGTAATCCAACGAGTTTCACTATATTTATCCATTGTGGGATCCACACTGCTTATATAATCTGGCTGAGCCGTTACAGCTGAGCCATCAATGTTTCCATCTATCCAATAACGATTTAATTGGTCAATTGCATCCGCTCCAATACCCAGCCGTACTTTGCGTATATCGCCGACAAAACCTGTTGTCCCATCCCATAGCAATTGCACAGTTGTATTCGCCGTAGGAACAGTTATATCACCAGTGCCATAGGCATGTTCTACATATACTTTTTCAGCCTCACTGGTAGTGCCACCGACCCAGACTGTCAAGCCATGAGTCGTACTGCTGCCCGGTTGATAGGTCATCGACAAGTACACCCATTGGTCATAAGTAACACACTGTTCACTGGTAAATGTCTGCGTACCCGCACTGGTTTGCACCGTCCATTTCACCACCCCATGCTTATACGAGGTATTTGCTTCAATCTCACAAGATAAAACCCCGGGCCAGTTCAGCAAAGGCCATGTTTGCAACGATGAAGGTTTACTAAGTTTCACCCAAGCTGAAAAACTCACCCCGTCTTGCAATACATTGCCTGTCGGGAGACCTTGTGCTTCCAACGTTTGTGTGCCGTCACAGACCAAATAATCTGTTCCCCAAATTAAATTCGTGGTGTTCAGCGTATGACTATATTGAGAATAATCCACTGCCGTTCCAGCACCTGTTAAAGGTAAACGCAACAAAGCATCAGGATCTTCCACTAATTTGAGATCCGCAAAATAGGCCGTTTGATTCACCTGTCCACTATCTCGATAAAATCGGCATAACACAATAAACTGATCCGCTCCTGACGCCTCAATCGTCAAATTCACTTGCGTCCAGCCCCCGCTATTGGTAGAAGTATCGATGCGATTTAAATAACTTCCATTAGAGTAACGTTTCACTTGTAAAAACGCCATATTGTTCACTGTAGCATGTACCCACCCCGTTAATAGATAACGACGATTCGGTTTCACATCTACCACAATTTGCTGTGTATAGCCCTGTGAAGTAGTCACCGTTGTTCCATTAGTGACCATTAGGCTGCCTGTTGCACCGGTTGGATAAACGGTATTACTATGACCAAAAGTGTAGTCGCCGGAACCGTAGATCCATTGTGTGGGTAGGCCATTGCCATCCAATGTTGAAAAATCGGCATTATTCAATAAGTTACCATCAGCATAGAGCAACGATTGTCCAAGTAGCAGTAGGGACAAACAAAAAAGAACGACACGTAATTTCATTTTAATTCTCCATAAAAGTTTAGGTAATAGTTTAGTTTCAAAAAGTTACTTCTTCTGAGAAAAATCCGATTTCCCCAGAATATTCATCTTAACTCATACTTTGCCGTTGACCTCCGTTGGTTAATATTTTAAAAAGACCAGTTGAAAAACCATTTTCAGCCATCAAACTCGAAATTTCATGCAACTCTTTCTATTTTTGCTTCCATTATTACGAAATATTTTTTCACTTTTTTCTTATCTGTTAATTTTATCAGTTTCCGGCACTAGCGTAGTGCCCCCTGATCACCTACTCAACTTTATGAGACTAAATTTACAATTTTTTAACAGCCAAAGTCGGCTTTTAAATTTGATTTTATTAGTACTCCAATCCTTTAAAACTTGCTGTACCGCCGGTTACAGCAAGTTTGCCGTCTTTGGACTCAGTCTGAAATACGACTCATCCAGTAGCAATGTGTCCAAAACATAACATTCCGGCAATAAACAAAATATGGCTGATTTTACTAATAATCATTTAAAATTTTCTTAATTACTTAATAATTGTTATAAGCGGCAATGTTCCGGTCCGGGCATCAAGCGCGATACCCATTTTATTATCCAGAACCAGCGAGTAGTTGCCGGGGTTCAAGTTTTTGTCCGGTATTTTAATCCTGATCTGACTTTCGCCAGTTTCAATATTCATGCAGCCTTTCTGAGCATTGCCTTTAGCATCAGC
>JAKIUY010000054.1 GCA_021647315.1 Victivallaceae bacterium | reverse complement strand
CAAACTTAACGATGTATTTATCATTGTGGAGTCCTCCTTTTTTTGAGTTACCGTAATATACTTTACGGATAAGGTTGCTCCACTCTCTTTTTAATCTTTTTTAAAAATTGTTAGGACACATGTGATTATCAATATAGATACCCAGTGTATCATTGTCATACGAAACATTATTTGCTCCGTCAAAGTCGATAAAAATTGTTTGAGTTCCGCTATAATCAGCAGTCAGATCGACTAATTCAAGCCCTGTCAGTTCCAGTTCACGTAATTCCATATTTGAGCCCTTTCAATATAGTTCATAAAAAGATATTTAAAATACTAGTTCCCAACTGACACCATTCGAATATGGTGTTACAGGATAGCATGGTACAACAAGCATGAATCAAAATAATATTCCACAGTAATTCAATTGATACCATATTAATATCAGTTAAGTTATTTAAATATAACTAGTTGCAGTTTAATGATTAGTATAGCGGTTTAATTTATAAGTTCAAGGTGGCATTTTGATCAAATTAAATTTTTCTTGATTCCTAAAGAATCATTCTGTGATTTTTATAGAGTTATGGTGAGGGAAGAATGGCAACCCCGCGAGGATTCGAACCTCAGCTAATTGGACCAAAACCAATTGTGCTACCATTACACCACGGGGTTGAAAATATAACAACCCTAAACCTCAGAGTTGATTAAGCTGATTAATTTAGTCTTATTTTTCAAAATTTCCATTCAAAATCCAAAAAATAGTGATATTTTTCATTCATCGCATGATTGGCAATATCTGATTTAAGTACTATATTCTTGTTCAGTGTTTACAAAAAAATAAATTAAACAATGGGAATTAGCCGTTATGAAGAAAAAACTTTCGCAAAAATGGGTGCAATGCTTGTTAATCATACTGGGCACCATTCTTATGGTTTCGTGCCAATCGGATGTTTACTACAAGGAACGCGCCGTGAACCGGGCAAGAGAATATCTGCTGAAAAACTCTAAGGAACTTTCACAGGTACAGCGTGAATATATTAAATACAATAAACCGGTTCTGCTTCATAAGGGTATTTTCAGTCAATACAAACCATGGATAACTGAACGTTATCAGGTATGTGTAACCTGGACAGTTCCGGGCGAAGAGGACGCGTTTCTGGTTTTCGGTACCGGCAACTATCATATGCGTGACTGGTCACCGATCAGGATCATCAGAAAACAGTTTATCGAAAAAGACAAACAGAAAATATCCGCGATGAAAGCGGCGGTCAGCTATGCTATGAATAATATGTTATTCCTGCCAGATGAAACTAGAAATTACATCCGGTTCTCTACTCCCAGATTCGCGATGACCAACTTTGCGCTTGATAAACAGGGGTTACTCAATAAGACTGATGCGTTCGGCAAAGCAAAAAGCGCAAAGCTCATTGCTAAAGAAAAAGCTACTCTGAAAAAACAGGAACAGGTTTCTTTGATTTATACTACCGGCAATGAGGCTAAAAAAGTGGTTATTATTGGTGTTTCCGGTGCCGGTTTCAGTGGTTGGCAACCGGTTACCGGGTTTGAAGTCACCGAAGTAGAGTTGAATCTGCATATTTCTGCGTCTCTATAGCAATAAGGACCTCCTATGAAAAGCATGACCGGATTCGGACAGGGAAACGTTGCCTGTCACCTACACGATAGAGTGTTTAATGTTGAAATTTCAACGGTTAACCGCAAACAACTTGATCTGAGAATTAATCTGCCGTCAGAATTCAGTTCATCTGAAGCAGCGGTTCGAAAAATTATCTCCGGCAACATAAGCCGTGGAGCTGTAACGGTAAAAATAGAGTCCATCACGGCTGATGGAGCTGACAGCGAAAAACTTTCAATCAACAAACATCTGCTGGCCAGTCTGGCAACAGAATGTCGTGAGCTTGCCGCTGAACTTGGAATTAAACAGGAGACTAAGCTCAGTGACCTGTTGCTCCTGCCCGGCGTAGTTAATGAAACTACATCACTTAATAAATGCCATGATTGTATTGCCGCTCTGAAACAGGCCACGGGTAAAGCCATTGAGTGCCTGTTGAATATGAGAAGACAGGAGGGGGAAGAATTAAAACAGCATCTGTCCCTAAACCTTGCCCGGCTTAAAACTATAGTAGAAGAGCTTACCCCGGCATTAGTCCGTTTGCCGGAAGTTAACCGCGAGAAACTGTTACGCCGTATTACCGAAGCAGGGTTAAACATTGAAGAAAATGATGAAAGGATTTTGCGGGAAGTGGTTATTTTTGCTGACCGCTATGATGTATCAGAAGAACTTGCCCGGTTAAAAAGCCACTTTTCCCAATTTGAACACTTTATTAACAATGTCTCTGACCCGGTCGGCAGAAGCCTGGAGTTTGTTATTCAGGAAATCCAACGTGAAATAACCACTCTGGGCAATAAAGCCGCCGCCTGTGATATTTCACCCCTGGTCGTTGATTTCAAAGGCGAACTGGAAAAAGTCAGAGAACAGGTGATGAATATCGAATAACATTACATAGTGATTTTTTTATGAGACAACTTTCAGTGAAAGGTCGGTTAACGTTAATTTTTTTATTTTATGAAAAATCCCCTAAATCATGTGTTCAGAGCCCTAGCCCCTAGTTACCGTCTTCTAACTTCTTTCGCTGCCAGAATAGGCTTAAAGCCACACATAATACCATAGGAATCGTTAATAGCTGAATAGATAGTCCGGTCGGAAATCGTCCGATAAGAAAGAATGCAGTTAACAGCGTGCCGGCAATATTCCCAGCAGTTGATATTCCCAACAGATGGCCTGAGCCCCGTCCGAGGTGTTTCAGCTCACTTATCAGCAATTTGACCAAGGCCGGAGTAATTGCACCGAGACAGAATGCCGGCAACCAGAAAATCAGGGCAGCGGCTAATAATACTCCGGAACGTGGGTCGTGAATATGAAATGTGATAAAACGACATACATAGTAACTCAGCCATGGGGTAATCAGAAAATATCCAGCACAAAGTGCAGTCATCAGCAATGGTATAACAAATCCGCTGCGTCGGTCAGCCATGGAGCCACCGTAGTAATTTCCGACACCGAGCGCAGCCAGTAGCACTGAAATCAGTGCCCCCCAGACATAGATGCTCTGGCCAAAATATGGTGCCAGCACCCGGCTGCCGAGGATTTCAAAACTCATCAACGTAAATCCGCAGATAAATGCAATCAGATAAATCGAGCCGTTACGCATTAACTACAGTCCAAGTTTATCGGCCACAAAATCGGCATCTTTATCACCACGACCGCTGAGGTTGATTAGAATATTAACATCTGACGGCAAAGTCGCCGCCAGTTCAGCCGCATAGGCCACCGCATGGGCACTTTCCAGTGCCGGAATAATTCCTTCAAGTCGGGAGAGCTGAATAAACATATCCAGGCACTCTTTGTCGGAAGCGGTTGTGTATTCAACCCGCTGTAAATCTTTTAACATACAATGTTGCGGCCCGACTCCGGGATAATCAAGCCCGGAGGCGATAGAGTAAACCGGCAACGGTTCGCCGGCACTGTCCTGGAGGACATAGCATTTGAAGCCATGAATCTGCCCGGAGGTTCCCTTGGCCATTGTCGCCGCATGGTCAGGGGTATCAAGTCCTTTACCCGCCGGTTCCACACCGATCATTTTGACATTTTCGTCATTGAGAAATGCGGTAAACAGACCGATTGCATTGCTGCCGCCACCGACACAGGCAATCAGATAATCCGGCAGTTTGCCGGTTAGCTCCTGAAACTGTTCCCGAGCTTCGCTACCGACAATCGACTGAAAATCTCTCACCATCATCGGGAACGGGTGCGGTCCGACCACAGAACCGATAGCGTAGAAGAACTCTTCGGGGTTTTTCAGCAGTTCCTCAAATGCGCTGTCGACGGCATCTTTCAAGGTCTTGGTGCCTCTGGAAACCGGAACCACCTTTGCCCCCAGAATTTTCATTTTTACAACGTTGGGGTGTTCTTTTACCACATCAATTTCGCCCATGTGGATTTCACACTCAATCCCGACCAGCGCACAGGCTGCCGCCAGAGCAACGCCATGCTGCCCGGCACCGGTTTCGGCAATAACTTTCTTCTTATTCATATATTTAGCCAGCAGTGCCTCTCCGAGGCAGTGATTTATCTTGTGGGCTCCGGTATGATTAAGGTCTTCACGTTTAAAGTAGATCTGCGCTCCGCCGTAAGCGGCGGTAAGTCGTTTGGCGTGATAAATGGGACTGGGGCGTCCGACATAATATTTATAAAGATCGGCCAGTTCCTGCTTAAATTCAGCAGTCTCACGTATCTGCAGGTAAGCCTGGTAAATATCATTCATAATTTTCACGAGAAATTCCGGGATAACCTGTCCCCCGTATTCGCCAAAAAAACCATTTTCATCCGGTAACGTTTCCTGTCTGAATTCTTGCATAACAATTTCCTTTTTTTTATTTTTCCAAAACTTGGCGTATTTCAAAGCTTGTAAACAGCCATTTACCATCAACTTTACTGACTTTAGCCTGTAAATCTCTGACTTCATCAAATCTTTTTCCGCTCTTCAATTCCGCCGTAATCCGAATCGCAAATGCAATCGTCGCTCTGCTGCCATCGGCATCAAGCTGAACTTCGCAACAATCAACCTGACCGTTAAGCGACTTGAACATCGTGCGTGAACGGGTCATCTGAGCCGCAAATTCTTCCGGCGTAAAATTACCTATCAGCATTGCTTCTTTGATATGCACTGTACATTGTCCGTCAATAAGCCCCGCAATCGTCTGATGTTTTATTGCCATTGCCACCGGTCCTTCGCCGCTCTTTTTTGAGACGCTGGCGGCCAGCCTGTTCAGGCGGGCAATAATTATCTGTTCTTCATTCGGGCTGCGTAGCAAAAAATATCCGGCAACGGCAATCGCTGCCGCTATAATAACTGAAATAACTATTTTCTTCACCATATTGGGGCTCCATGCAGACGTTTTATCAATACCTGACCGAATTTATGTTTGTAGATCGGCATACTGCGATTATCACCAACAACATAAATATTGCCGGCCTCAACTGTTCTTTCCGCCATCTTCCAATCACTGGGTTTTTTCATATAGGGTTCCTCGGCATAACTGCCGTTGATATAAAGTTTGCCCTTACGAAAAGCGACCCGATCACCCGGCAACGCGACAACCCGCTTGAGAAACAGCGTTCGATCAGTGTACCGTATAATTACAACATCACCGCGTTTGGGGCTGGAAAACCAATATGCCGGACGCCAGCAAAAGTTGAAGCCGATGCGCTGATATGTCGGTTCCATACTCGCTCCTCTGACATATGTCGGAATACAGATAAAGCCGAAAAATATATATGCGACCAGTGCCAATATCCCGAGCCGGATAAAAAAACAGCGATTCATTCTGGGAATAACGAAATTCCCCGGTTCTTTAAGCTCCTCTGACCAAACACAACGCTTGACTAAATAAAGCAAATGTTTAAATTTATCATGCATTATCTATAATCTTATGTTCATTTTTATTGGCTTTGAGTTTACGCACCTGACGAAAAAAATGCTGGAACAGCTCTTTGCATTCAGCTTCAAGCAATCCCGGAACAACCTCGACCTGATGTAGCATGCCGGAAAATCCGGTAATATCCAACGCAGACCCTGCCGCCCCCGAACGCGGGTCATACATCCCAAAGACAACTTTACGGACCCGGGCATTAACCATAGCGCCGGCACACATTGCACACGGCTCCTTGGTCACATAGATATCAACAGCTTCCAGTCGCCAGTCTTTGATAGTTGCCGCCGCCTGAGTCATTACCAGAATTTCAGCGTGAGCCGTTGCGTCCTTCAGCATTTCAACCTGATTGCCGGCGCGAGCGATAATTTCACCGTCCATAACAGCGACTGCACCAACCGGTACTTCACCGGCTTCCGCGGCATATTCGGCCTGCCTCAACGCCATCCGCATAAAATATTGGTCATCCATGACAATCATCGGTCTGTCTGTTCTCCTGTAACGTTACTTTTAAGCCGGAATGAGATAAGCGTATTCTGGATCAGTAAAAATCGTGCCAGGATATATTTATCATTAAATCGGAAGCGATACTGGATATAATCTTTGCCACCGGCGTTGATTACTCTGGCATCATCCAGTCCGAGAATTTTGACCAGATCTTTCGGGTTTCTGATAAATGAAAAGTCGACATTATCAAACAAAATTTTTGCCGCGCTGAATTTCAGTTCACTGTCAGGTGAGGCTTTGCTATGCATTATTTTTATTTCATCTGCAAATTTTTTATAAATAGAGATATCACCAGCCGGTATTCTTTTAACTGATTGGCATCCGCTGCTGAGCAGCAATGCAGTCATAACCAACCACAGCAAGTTAAACTTTTTTTTATGTAAAATCATATTATTACCTGTAATTTATACCCATTCGGTTAAGTTAAAATAACCGGCTCTGCCGGAACTTTTTCAGACAGGATTTTTTATTTTATCCTGTTTTATCCTGTTTTATCCTGTTTTATCCTGTTTTATCCTGTTTTATCCTGTTTTATCCTGTTTTATCCTGTTTTATCCTGTTTTATCCTGTCAAAAACACAATTTTAGATTGCCGACAGATAGCGATCTACCCCGTTTGCAACGATAACACCGTAATTGGCGGCTCCGAGCCAGCCTGACATGATAATGCCGACTGAACCGGCATGAAAAAGCCCATCCAACTGTTCCGGCAACTTCATACTTACGTCAAGCCCCTCAAACTTTGTCCCAAATGACGCCCCGCCGCCATGCAAAGTATAATGTTCGAAAGTTCGCGGAGTTGCCGCTTCGGAGAAATCAATTTTATCAGCAATTCCCGGAATATATTGATCCAGGTGTTCAAGAGTATCATCAATCATCTGCTGTTTTTTTGCCAGGTAGTCGGTCTCTTTCAGTTCAGCCCAGTCTTCATAGCGTGAATTCATTGAGGCAACGACCGTATAATCATCTGTTCCAGGTCGCATTTCAGGATAATAAACGGAGTAAGTACGACTGGTAATATCACTGGAAATCACTTTTTCCGGGGAAAAGAATGGACAGGTTGAAGTAAAGAGCAGATCGCCGATATAGTCAAAACTCTCGCCCGGCTTCAATCCCAGATAGACCTGACAACTGCTGCTGTTCAATCTTACCTCGTCGACTTTACGGAGAAATTCAGCCGAAAAGTTTTCCCGACCAACATACTTATTGATAGTAGAAAGCAGATTGGCATTGGAAATTACAGCTCGGCAGGCAATTTGTTGTCCGTTGATAACCGCACCGCAAACCTGTTTGTTTTCAACCATAATATGCTCGACTTCAGTGCTGGTGACCAAATCAACGCCATTTTTTTCCAGTTCCTGTTTCATCATCTGCAACATTAGATCAGTGCCGCCGGCAAAAGTATAAACCCCTTTACTCATAAAATTTGAAAAAACGATCCCGTAAGTTATGGCAGGTTCATCCAACGTTGAGCCGTTAGCGTAAGTAATCGGTTCCATCAGAAATCTGACAATATCATTGCGTCCCGGGAAATACTTATCGAACAGCTCCATATTGATCATATTATTATCGTCGTAAAAGTTCATTTCCGCAAGTTCACGGTAAAATGCCTCGGCAATATCACGCTCAACCGCAAAATGTTCAACCAGTTTATTGGTGAAATCAATTTTGGTAAAATCAGTGTCAAGTGAAAACTGCGGGTTATCAAACCTGATACTTTTGACCTGGACAATATGTTCAGCCAACTCTTTTGACCAATATTTGCGCATGGTTTTTTTCATCCCAATCGGGAATCCATGTAGCGCAACGTCAAAAATATGCTGCTTGCGCCTGAAATAGGTGGCCAGCCCGCCAAGCTGGAAATGGTGTTCCGCCAGCAATACTTTGTAGCCGTTGCGCCCCATAACATTTGCCGCGGTCAAGCCTCCGAGACCGCTCCCGATTATTATGATATCGTATTCGTGCTTTAAATCTTTTAATTTCTTTTTCACTGATACTCCGATAAATTAATCCCTGTCAAGGGTAAATATTGAACATAACCGGCTCCGCCGGAACTTAAAAAGTAGCTTGCGACTTCCAGCTTTGACAAGTCATAGCTCGAAGAGCGACGGCTGGGCGCATTGGCAAATAATCCCCAAAGGGGGTTAGAGGTTATTACTTCGTCCTCTACGAGTGTCCCCAGGGATGTCGCCTGTTGAAACCACAAAGTGAAACTACCAGCTGGAAATACCTACACGAGCGCAGCGACAGATGAAGCGTAGCGTAATAATTTCCTATTAGGTTAATATTAAACAGTTTTACTGTAACTTCAATCGTTATGGAGTAATAAAAAGCGAAAAATATTTGCTTCAGAACTGGCAAAATAGCCGCATTAGGCTATTTTAAAGGCTCTAAGTTAATTAATGGCGCGATGGCCGAGGGGCTAGGCAGTGGTCTGCAAAACCATCCACACCGGTTCAAATCCGGTTCGCGCCTCCAAATTTCCGCAATAAACCCAGTGTAACCGAAAACTTTTTTTAACATTAAGCATATTTTTACCGACGTTCACTGAAAATAACTTTACCACTGTAGGTCATATTGACAATCCGTTTCTTTTCACCGGCTAATCGCGCCTGCCGTAAGGCATTCTTGAGTTTTATCATCATAAAAGACAAGTCCTTTTTAGGCATTTTCACCGAATAGACTCCTCTATTGCTACCATATAGCAATTTTATATCCATGAATTTCGGATCACGGATATTGATCGTTAATAATTTTATTTCATGGTGATAGCGCAAGACCAACACCGTAAGTTCAAGTGCCTGCGAAGCATTCTTCAGCTCCATTCCTGCTTTTAAAGCCCTGTTCAGGTTAAGGCCGTAGATCACTGGAAGTTCTCGGCTGATATTAACACAGTTATCCCTGTCCATGACAATCCCTGAATCATTAATCAACCATTTTGAACGTCTATTATAGAGTACCGCCCGAGGTATTTTCCCAATGATTTCAATAACCAGAGTATCTGGCAAGACTCGTTTAATTGCAACCTGTCCAATACTTGGAATCGCTTCAAGAGCCATTCTTTTTTTCCCAATATCAATAGAAAATAGATTATCCCGGTTAACTGTGAGCTCAAGTATTGAACCGACCTTTTCACTGCGCCCATTCCACCAGCCTGGACTTTTAACCACAATATGCCGCAGGGTAAAATGTTCGTTTCTGAAGAAAAAAGCATCTGCAGCAAACATCACAATCAGAACCACCCCTGTGATTGCAATCGCAATCATCAAGGCTGCAATGGAAATTCGCACCCAGCGTTTTTTAAACGGGTTGCGGCTTTTGGCTGATTTATTACCGGAAGCCGTTTTAGTCGCCCGGTTATTCTTACTATTTTTAGTTTCAGACATATCGCCTCCGAATTTTACCCGTTCGGGTAAAGTTTAATTAAATTTTTCTTTATGATTTAGGATCAAAAAACTTCCGCAATCCCTCGCCAGTAAAATTGAACGCGCATACCGACAGGAAAAGAGCGATTCCGGGACAAAAGGTTAAATGTCTGTAAGCGAAAGGGTCAGCAAATGCCTGACGCAATAACTCTCCCCAGCTCGCAGTTGGTGGCTGAACTCCGAAACCAAGAAAACTAAGACCGCTTTCAGCAATAATTGCTCCTGCGACACCAAAGGTGAAGGCCACTAAAATCGGGCCGGAAATATTCGGTAGCAGGTGAAACAGCATAATTCTCCAGGTCGGCAACCCGAGTGCTTCGCAACTTTGAATATATGGTAGAATACGCTGTTTAAGCACTTCGCCACGCACCAGCCGGCAGAGTCCGGTCCAGCCGGTCAAACCAATAACTGCGATGACCACTAAAATGGATTGATTGAATTTGTAATCACTGAGCATTGACATCAGAATTAATAATAGCAGAAATGTGGGGAAGCAGATGACAATTTCAACAATACGCATGGTAATCAAATCAGTCTTCCCACGGAAGTACCCGGAGGCAAGCCCGACAGAGGTGCCAATAATAAGTGCCAATGCCGTAGCAAAAATACCGACTGCAAGTGAAACTCTGGCGCCATAAATCATTCTTGCAAGCACATCACGGCCGATCTGGTCGGTTCCGAGATAGTGACGCGCCGATGGATATTCATATGGTTTAGCAGTCTGCTCAAACGGTCCATAGTGAATCGGAGCAAAAACAGCGAACTCGCCTGTTTTAAGCTTTGAGCAGTGCTGCCGCCAATCAGTTCCTGTATCCAACTTAGGTGATACCGTAATAAATGGGATTATCAGCAGCAATGCTCCGGTAAGCAGCATGAAGTTGCGAATTGTCGCAAATTTACGTAAGGCGAAAGTAATCACGATGGCAAATGGAATAAAAATCAATAGATAATTAAAGGTGGCTTCGACAAATTTTTCAGGGCTATCCGGAGCAAAAATATAGCGCAGAAAAGGAAAAGAAAACAAAGCATCACTATATAAAATCAACGGCCTACGATTCGCCAGTAGCGGCGCGACTATCGCGATTATCAGTAATATAGCAACTCCAATCAGCCCGCTGACCGCCAGAATATCACCAGCAAAGCGTTTGAATGCTGCCCGAGACCCACTTGCTGAAGGTTGCTCACTATTATCATGATTCATGGGTTATATTCTCTTATGCTGTGCATGCGATGAACAATTTGATGGCAACCGCAAGGGTGTCCTACCTAGGTATCTGGCGAACACAAGGTTCGCCCCTACATAGTCGATGAAATATCAACTTTTATCTTTTTTAACTTTTTTATCTTTTTTGCCGAGTTTCGCGGTTGTTTTACATTTCCGTGGAGCCCGTTGCTTTTTTTTCTCCTCCATTTCTGGGAAAAACAGCAACTTTTGGTTATCCAGCCTCACTGTCACCCCGGTCGCCTGTTTAAAATATCCCTTCAAAATATGTTCGGCCAGGGAATCTTCCAAGTAACGTTCAACTGCCCGGCGTAATGGTCGAGCACCATATTCCGGCTCATATCCTTTATTAATCAGAAAATCACAAACTTCATCATCAAGCTTCAGCTCCAAGCCTTTTTCGCTAAGCCGCCCCCGGACCTTTGCGACTTCGATATTAACTATCTTACGCAGATCGTTACGGGAGAGACGATGAAAGACAACAATTTCGTCTACTCGGTTGATAAATTCCGGTTTAAAGAACTTTTTAGCCGTCCCCAGCAACCGTTCGGTTGATTTCTTGACATCGCCATCCTCACCCGCGCTAAAGCCGAGCGAGCTGCCTTTAACCAACTGTTCAGCCCCCACGTTGCTAGTCATAATAACAATTGTATTTCTGAAATCCACTTTGCGGCCGAGAGAATCGGTAAGTTTGCCCTCTTCCAGTATTTGAAGCAGCACATGTATTACATCGGGATGAGCCTTTTCAATCTCATCGAAAAGGACAATTGAGTAAGGTTTACGCCGTACCTGTTCAGTCAATTCTCCACCCTCGCCATGGCCGACATATCCCGGCGGTGAGCCCAGCAGTCGGCTGACATTGAATTTCTCCATATATTCCGACATATCAATCTGAATGAGGGTATCGGTATTGCCGAACATAAACTCCGCCAGCGCCTTGCCCAGCAGAGTTTTCCCGACGCCAGTCGGGCCGAGAAAGATAAATGAACCAATGGGACGCTCAGGATTTTTCAGGTCAGCTCTGGAACGTCGTAGAGCCCGAGCCAGAATAGAAACCGCCTCGCTCTGCCCAACAACATTTTTCTCTATTTCTTCTTCCATTCGCAATAGCCTGACGCTTTCTCCTTCTTCGATTTGCTGAACTGGAACTCCGGTTAATTTGGCGATAACTTCAGTTATTTCACGCTCTCCAACACCAGGAAAGTTTTTTTCTCTTTTACTGATCCAGTCATGTTTTACCTTTTCTATGTCATCTTTCAGTTCCCGTTCCCGGTCGCGTAATGTCGCCGCCTCTTCAAATTTTTGCTCGGCAATGGTATTTTCCTTCATTTTGATCGTTTCACTAAGCTCGGCTTCGAGTTTACTGGTATCAGCAGGTTTGGGGATATTGGCAATGCGTACTCTAGCCCCGGCTTCATCCATCACATCAATTGCCTTATCAGGTAAAAAACGACCGCTTATGTAGCGATCCGACAAGCGTACAGCGGCACTCAATCCATTACGTGAGTAGCGGACATTATGATGTTTTTCATAAACTGCTTTCAGCCCATCAAGAATTTTTATAGTGTCTTCAACTGACGGCGGATCGACGATTATAGATTGGAATCGGCGTTCTAAAGCTGAATCTTTCTCAATACCCTTGCGGTACTCGTCCATGGTAGTAGCACCGACACACTGTAACTCGCCTCTTGACAGGGCAGGTTTAATGATATTCGCGGCATCCATTGCCCCTTCAGCGCCACCGGCACCGACCAAGGTATGCAGTTCATCAATAAACAGGATAACTTTCCCGGAATTCCTAACCTCATCAATCACCGCCTTGATCCGCTCCTCGAACTGACCACGATATTTTGTTCCGGCGACCATCAACGGCAAGTCAAGGGCAAAAATATGTTTATCCCTTAGAATATCGGGAATTTCACCCGTTGCGATTAATTGAGCTAAGCCTTCCAAAATCGCGGTCTTGCCAACCCCGGCTTCACCGATCAATACCGGATTATTTTTTGTCCGCCGGCAGAGTACCTGAACCAGACGTTCAATCTCATCCTGACGACCAATAACCGGATCGAGTTTCCCTTCACGAGCCATTGTGGTCAAATCACGGCCAAACGCATTCAGCATAGTCAATTTTTCAGAACTGCTCTCACTGCTACTGCCAGGCACAGAACTGTTTTCATTATCATTGTCATCAGGCAGATAATCCGGATCGAGATTTTTAACTACCTGCTGCCGGACCTTTTCAATATCAACCTTCATATTAACCAGAACCTTGGCTGCGGCGCTTTCGCCTTCACGTAACAGTGCCAGTAACAGATGTTCGGTCCCGATAAAATTATAATTCATTTTTTTTGATTCGGCGGTTGCTAGAGAAATAACTTTTTTTAACCGTGGAGTAAAAGGACGGTTGCCTTTCTGCATCGTCTGCCCACCAACCCCGCACATTTTTTCTACTTCCAGTCTTAATGTGGCAAGATCAAGATTCAAGGATTGAAGTACCGCTACCGCAATACCTTCTCCGAGTCCAATCAAACCAAGCAACAGGTGTTCTGTCCCCACATAATCATGATTAAATCGTTCCGCCTCTTTTCCGGCCAAGACAAAAGTATGCTTGGCACGCGGAGTAAAATTTTTCATGCCTGAATCAAAGTCATCCATCTTAATTCATCCTTATATAAATTCAGTTAAGCGTTATATACACCATGGCCGATTGTATCCTGAAGTAATGTCCATTATCCATTATTAACCGTAGTGGCAATCACACCATTAATAAAGCAATTTTTTTATATCTTTCAACCTAAAAACATCAGATAATTCATCTCTTTACGGGATAAGGATCCACAAAAAAATAACTTGGACTGTTTGCTTGATTGCAAACAGCTGCTTTGCGTCACGAAAATATCTATATAGTTCTACTATGTAAAGACTTTCGTCCCTTAATCAGCAGTCCGCATCCTACACGAAACTATCCAATCTGTTTTTGAGTGGATCCTAAACAAAAAAACTTCACTCCTCTCGGAGTGAAGTTTTGCTTCGCTCAGGTATTTCAGCGTTACTTCACACTATCTAAAATCGCTGAATTCAACCTGAAAGCATAATAAAATACCAGTAACCTGTTCTACATACTGAGCAGTTTTTTATTTTTTGCTTTAAGTTCTGCAATATTTTTGGTGGTAACCAAAATATAACGCATGTCAAATGCTGCTTGTGGAGTACCAGGATAAGCAGACTCATAGTCAGCTTTAGGTTTGGAGACAGTTACCGCGCAAATCATGCCGGCTTTAACCAGATTAGCCAGATTGCCATAAGCATTCAGCAGAGCAATTTTCGGTCCGTTTTTTTGTTTCCAAAGTTTCATTCTGCTTTTGTCACGTGGCAATCCAACCAGAGAAACGATAACCTTTGCGTTTGGATAATTGGCAACTGTCCGGTCAAAATCTTTGGCAGTCATTGTATCCATCAGCGGCATCATCATATCAGGCATATTAGGATCTTCCTGATCTGTAGGCTTTTTAGCCCCTGGTATCTCAATTGTATCAACAGCGACATCAGCACCAGCACCAATACCCTCTTTCAGCCCGTCAACCAAAGTTTTTGTATAGACATTAGTTTTAAAATCGGCTTCGGCAATAACCAGTACCTTGCCAGGATTATTGGCTGCCAGATATTGTCCAAGAACAATTCCCTGCGATGCAGTGAATTGATTTTCCGATGCCATTCTGCCAGCATTTGCATCGCCCAGAATTCCAGTACGGTACAGCATAGCAACCCCACAAATTATCACCACAATCAGTAATCCCATGGCGATAGGCTGTGCATTCGGGTTAGTTTTCTGTTTTTTGGAACAGACCATCATTCCAATTAACGCCGCAAACATTACAACACAAATTAATACAGTAACCATTTTATTCTCCCTTGTTTGTTTAGTGAACCTATTACGAATATAACGAGCAAACAGTTCAATGCAAATAAAAAATCGGACTTTTTTATGATATTGCAGGAAAAACCCTGTTTTTCAGCAATTACAGGCTGATTTTAACGAGTTTCAACTACAATATCATTTAATGCGGTCAAAAAACGGTACGCCCCGTGACTTAGTCGTCGGATTGAATAGTGTACCATCCGGACGGACCAGACGACAAGTCAAAAAGATTAGCAGGTTGATTTTCTGGCTTTCAGTTCCACGACTCTGGAACATTCTGCCAATCAGCGGAATATCGCCGAGAATCGGCACTTTATCAACAATTTCAGTGACATGGTCACGAATAATTCCACCAAGTACAATGGTCTCACCATCATAAACTGTAACCTGCGTATCGACAGTACGTTCACCAATAATTTCACGGGTGATAATTTCACGTCTGATATTGCCGGACGGATCCACAACGTCATAACTGTAGTCAGTAAATCCGAGGAATGTCTGAACCGTCGGATTCATATGCAGAGTAATGGTACGTCTGTCCATATCAACTTTAGGCGTAACTTTCAGAACAATTCCCAATTCAGTTGGTTCATCAAACTCCGGCACCGGACTGATGTAGGTATAGCTGCTGATATTGTCGGCAGTAGTGGTACTGGTAGTCGCTTCTGACCAGTCGCTGGGATAGTAAACCTCCCTGATCATACGAATACTTGCCTCCTCGCCATCCATGGTGACCACACGTGGCGAGGCCAGTAAATCCTTGGAATCAGCCTGGTCAACAGCGGATATGTTCATTGAAAAATCATAGCCGTCACTACTGGTAATAAACGAAAATACACTATTACTACTTATTGATCTGGTAATATTGTCGTTTCTGTCAAATTCCAGTTTACCGCTGGCACGTCCTGAATCTTGAGCACTCAGAGTTCTGGAAAGATTGTAATTAAATGACAGGTCATTAAGGTCGTTCTGTTCTATTTCAATAAATTTTGCCTGAATAAGCACCTGCGGGTCGGGAGAATTGAGCTGTTCATGAATCAATTGCTCCATTTTAGCCAGATTATCAGGAGTATTCGTTACAATCAAACGACTGATACGCCGATCATAAATGACCTTTGAACCATCAGGAAATGGGATGCCACTATCAACAAAGTGTTGTTTCAAATCATCTCCAACCGAACTGAGGACGCTTTCCTCAACCGGATAAATTCTGGTTTCAAGATCATCCAGCGCGATATTTTTCCGCGCGACAACAACGGCATAACGTTCGACGCGATATTTGACCTGTGCGGATTTACAGACGTAGTGGATAACCTGCCCCAATGATTTACTTGAAAGTAAGCGCAGGGTTACAGTAGGGATAGTATCTAGATCCTCCTCACCACCGTCTCCACCGCCGCCTGTATTATCTTCAGCAAACGAGTCTTCTGCCATATCATCACCGCCAGCCGAAGTAGCCGCGGGAGTTGCGGCAGCATCTTCACCGCCCGGTTTTTTAAGCATCAGAAAGATATTAACGCCGACGCCTTCAGGGTCAAGCTGTTTACTGATACGGCGCAAATGGTTTATTGCCGCCGGCAATGAAACATCTTCAAAAATAATTTTAGGAATAATGATATTTTTCAGTTTCTTGATAATAGCATCATTTGAAGTAACTTTAAGCACCGGACCACTGCTCAGTGAACTCTCTTCACCACCCATTGTTGAGGGTTTGATCGGAATCACAGTCTTCCAGCTCGCTTCTGCAATGCGCTCCTTGGTATAAGCACGGTGACGCGGCTCTGAGGCATCGGAAATCTTTATATTTGCGACCCGTAACCGTTCAATAGCTTCCAGCTTATACGGGTCAATTAACAATACCTGCTCATATTTCTCTCTGGCCTGATAATACTTTTTTGCCTTAAGATAAGCATCGCCCTGTTTTATCATAATCTGCATATTGTATTCTTTGTCATCCTTGTCCGGCAACAGCTTGTCGACGGTAGCGGCAGCACGGTATTCAACCACTCTCTGCTGTTTTTTCAGTTGAGCAATCCGCTCTTCCATACGTTTTTTACATGGGGGATAAATTTCAATTGCCTTGCGACACATATCAATTGCTTTATTAAACTGTTTTGCCTGACTGAGTTTATCTGCGGTCATTGCTGTATTACGAGCCCAGTAATAATAAGAACGGTAAATCTGCTCTTTGCATATCGCTATCTTCTGAGTAAAGTAGTCGGATTCACCTGTACTGGCACTCTTAAGCAATTCTATAGCTTGCAGATATTTGCTTACAGCATTTTTATACTTTTTGCTGAAATATGCTTTATTCGCGGCTTTTACCATAACGTTGGCTTTGCTCTCAATTTCCTGATGAGAAACAATTTCTTCGTTAATATTCTCTTTAATGCTTTTCACTACTCCCGAGTCCGCAGCCTGCAGCGGAAGAACAACGGCCACAACGACTGCCGGTAATGAGTATTTTACTATTTTCAACAATTTATATATCATAGGGTTCTCCATCATTATCATTGATTGTTTTATTAATCCAAGCCACCTCAGCCGGATAAATTTTATTCTTTATTATATTAAAAAATATTCTAGCGGAAAAATTCAGCACCCGCACGGTTCTTGCTTCTTACCGGGACACCATCATTGTTAACCAGTCTGGCAGTAACGAAAATCACCAGATTGACTTTTTCTATGTCACTCATCTGACTGCGAAAAAAACGACCGACAAGCGGAAGCTCACCCAGCATTGGATATTTATCATCACGGTACCGGCTGCGGTTGTCAATCATTCCACCGATGACAATGGTCTCGCCATCATAAACTTTGACTCTTATATCAAGATCACGGTGAGTAATTTCCGGCATTTTAATCTCTCCCCGTACTGTTGAACTAGTTGTAACAGTTCTGGAAAAAGGGAAAATCGGTATTGCAAAAGACTGTGTTGTGGAAGTCTCAAAGAAATAGTTGTAGAAGGTCCACTGCAGGAAGTCTATTACCTGCGGGACGATATGCAGAGTAATGGTGTAATTATCAGGACCGACTGTCGGCTCAACATCAAAGATAACCCCGATATTAGTTGCTTCATCAAATTCCGGCGTTGCATGACGAATAATATTGGTATTGTTACTGGTTTCTATTTCAGGGGCTTCCCAGGAAGTCGGAAAATACTCCGAACGGACCATTCTGATTGTTGCCCGTGAGCCGCTGGTAGTAATTACTTTTGGAGCGGAAAGTGATTCACTGCGAGTGTTCTGATCAACAGCGTTAACTGTCAATGACAGGTTGACATCATTATTTTCACCGAACAATGATTTACCGAAGTTCGGGAAAATTTTCAGATCATTAATAACTTTGAACGGTTTACTGGCTGCTGACGCACTGGTTGAATTTGGAGTATCAGTTGACTGGTAATGCCGTAGCGGATTAGTATTTTCAGGAATCTCCCACCTGCTGGTACCTGCGGCGTACTTGTTGGTGTTAACACTCATAACCCAGTCGAAACCCAGCTCTTCAAGGTCTTTCTGGGCAATTTCAATTAGTTTAGCTTCGACCAGCACCAGTGGCGTTTCAATATCAAGCTGGCGCAACAGGCTTTCCAGTTTACGCAGGTTGTCAGGGGTGTTCTTGACAAAAAGCTTGCTTGCCCGTTTACTATAAGCAATACTGGCTCCCGGCCCGAATTTAATTCCGCGATCTTCAAAATACTGGATCAGCGCCGCAGTAGTCGGGTTCAAATTTTTAGCAGTACGCTCACTGGTATCTTCAAAAGTGGTTTCAGCATCAAATAAATCTTCATTAGCATCTAACTTTGCAAATCCACCGCCTTCAGTTCCTCCGCCACCGCCAGCATCAACACCACCGTCACCAGTAATTTCAACTCCGGCAATATCGGCGATCATTGCGGCGCGCAGTTTAAATGAGCGGTTATCCATCGGGTCGACATCGCCGCCTGAACCGATGACCACAACATTATTTTCCACTTTATATTTCAGACCAGTATATTTACTGATATAGCGGAGAATTTCACTCATCGGCATATCGGAAAAGCTCATATCAACCATCATTCCAGCTTCAAGGTCAGGGTTCTGGAGACCTGAAACGATATTGACACCTTCCTTGTTAGGGTCATAGCGTTTACTCATTTTACTCAAATATTTAATAACCGATTTGATACTAGCATTTTCAAATTCGACAACTGGAAAGATAATTTTCTGCATCCGTTCATAGAGGCTACTCTGAGACTCCTTCTTGACTTCCGCGCCACCTTTGATCTGTTTTCTGGTTTCAGTCGGCAACACTGGCTGCATCCATTTCCAACCTGCCTGGGCGATTATCTCGTCAATATCGGCTGCTTTGCGTTTGTTGCCAATCTGGTAGAGCTTATTATAGACTTTCCCAAGCAGATAAGTAGCGTCACGGTTATAAGGATCTTTCAGAAAAATTCTTTCAATTTTAGATCTGGCCTCTGAATAACGCTTGTTCTTGTACATAATCATTGCTTCACGGTAAAGCAGGGTTATTTCGTCTTCAGTCTTCTGATATGTTTTATCAAATTTGGTCAGAGTAGTCTTTTTATTATAGGTATCCGCCTTAATTCTGCGGTTGCAATATTGGACAAAGCTTGATGATTCATCCGCCTTCCTCGAATCTATGAAGGTTGCTTCGGCTGCCAGACTGATTGCATAGCTGTATTTTTTCAGAACACACGCTTTTCTGGCCTGTGACATCAGAGCACTGGCCCAACGGCCGCGATAGGATAAAATCAATTCATTCAGTTTGCGTAATTTACGTTTAGCCAAGTTACCATTAATCGAACCGAACAACTTTTGCGCTGCCAGAAATTTCTTAAGCGATGCTTTAGTGTTCCCTTTGGCCGCCAGAGCTTTCGCCTGTTCAACCAGCGCAACCGCTTTGGCAATTTTTGTTGCCTGTTGCTGCTCTACTAAATCAATTTGCGCTTCGATTATCTGTTCTTTTTTACTCTTTTCATCCTCTGCTCTAACTGTAACAGCGAAAACAGCCAGCAGAACTAATAAAAGAGTATGTTTTGAATAGTTGTTCATATAATTTTTCCTAAGTTTAGTTTAATGTTTACAGTTAAAATTTTGGTCCTTTTCGACGTCTGCCCCGACGCGATGGTGCTCTCATTGCCGGCGGCATTTCACCTGGCATCCCATCCGGTGATTCCATCCCCGGCTCCATCCCGGAGTCACCCATAATATTTGTCTTTTCTTTTTTGAGCCTTGGAATTTTTACCTCTTTGTCAATGATATAGGTTTTCTTGGTCTTCAGATCCATAATGGTAACAGCTTCTTGACCTTTCATAGAATTAATGTCAGTTACTTTGTAGCGACTGATGCCGGTCTCTTTAGTACCTATTTCAATTACATCACCGATATTCATGCTGTATTTACGGTCATTGCCTTCATCAATGATAATTGCCCGCGGATTCGGAGAAAAGACATCCTTACCTTTGATTGCGGTAACGATTTCCTTGCCGTCAGCTGATTTTATTTTGATCTGTCCATCTGTTTGAACTTCCTCAATATTGCCTTTTCTGACTTTAATTTTTTTAGCTTCGATTTCAATAATCTCATACTTCCGTGAACCGACTTTCATCGTATCACCAAGCCAGAAGAATTCGGTTTTTGTCGGACCGAAGTTAATCTGAATATCCCAATCAGCTTTTTTGGCACCTTGAATGATGATATTTTTCAGCGTGAAATCAAGTTTGTTCTTCACCAGTTTTTCGAGATACAGACGTAAATAGAGTGGCGGATGTGACTTCGGATCATTCATTTTTGTTTTGTTGTCGTATTCATAGACATTGGCAAAGCCGTCACCATCCAAATCGGTAGTGTCGTCTGACGCCAGTTCAGGCTTAAGCCCATATTTTTTTTCTTCCATGTCAGGAATTCCACCACCGTCAGAGTCAGTTGTTACTGTAACTGTACTGTCATCTATTATAACGGCTCCGGCAGTCTCATTATCCGGTGTTTTCAGCTCTCCGCGACAGATGGGGCATTCGTGCGGATCATTCAAAATCAACCAACTCGGAATAATTTTCCCGCAATGCGGACAACGTGCCATCGTGAACGGCAACAGCAGGTCGGTGAAATATTTATCCGCCTTGTTTCTGGCGGTTGAACCTGTCCAACTGCTCTCTTTCATAAAAGTGGTGTCCAGCTTAAATTTTTCCGCGGCAAAATCCACCTGTTGAGATTTATAATTGTTAGTCATTGCTTCCAGCTGCAGATCCTTCGTTGTTACCTCTTTCGCAGTTGTAATAATCTCAATCTGGTACAAGAGTGCGATAACGAAAATAACCAGAAATACTGCTAACAGTATTTTTTCATAATGTTTTTTTAAAAATGCCAATGTCAGTGACTCCCTATTTTCTAGTCAAGATTAATATCATTAGCTTTATACCGTACATAATCAATATCGATAACAGCCCTACATAGTTTGTTATCGCCAATAATAGTCTTGTTATATACCTTACGTTGGTAATAAGGCAGTTTAAGTTGAGCTTTTGCTTCACGCTCTTCTTTCTTTTTAGCCCGTTCAATGCGCTCATTCTCTTCTTTATCAATCACCCGATTGCCTCGTCCGCCGGGAATAACGCCCTCAGAGAATTCATTGCCAGGTTGCTGGTTATCTCTATCGACCCCTCTCCCACTATTAGGGCGTCCGCCGTTCCGCACCTGAATGCCGGCAGCTTCATCCAGAATCTCTTTGGCCATATCTTTCACTTTCGTAATTTCAAGTCCACGAACTACATAAACCCGGCTGTCGTTATAGGCCATAGCCAGATTATTGACAAATTTTCTGATATTATCCAGTGTTCCCAGCACCGTCAAAGAGTAACGGAATGCCTGATAGTCACCATTTTCCTCCGGTTCCATTCGTCTGATATTGAAGTTCTCAATCCTGATGACACCTGATGGAATAAGGCGGTTAACGATAAGATCCCCGATGATTGCCAAGTTGTGAATCATCAACGGAATATCTTCCCTGTCAGGCAATTTATTATAATCAAGAGAAAATGCGGTAGTATCATAATCACATGTTACATTGGCTTTTTCCAATTTATCTATAATATTAGCGCGGAACTCCTGACGGAATTTATCAGCTTTCAGAATTGAAAGTTCTCTGGCCAGTCCAAGAACGAACAGCAATATTGATTCAGCAGTTGCATCATCAACCTTTCCTATCGTTGCTTTCTCTACCTCACGCTTGAAAGCCACCCAAGCTTGCTCCCATTTTTTTGATTTTTTGAACCGCCGCCGGAATTTAATGATAACCTGATCATAGCTGGTGGTCGATTTGACATTCTCCTGACAGAAAGTACTGAATTTCTCCCGAAGCTGTTCAGGCGTAAGCCCCAGTTCAGCCCCAAACCCTTTCAATGCCCGGTAATATGGTTGACCAAAGAGCAGCTTGATGTTCTTTACCTTTTCGGTATATTTGTCAGTATCACTGTCAATCAGTTCCAGATTGCCCAGTACCGGCGCAATCTTCTGACTGTTCAATGTCTCGATTTCACTCTTAAGTTTATTAGTCTCATTGATTAAGCCATTCATCTTGTTACGTTCAACAAGAATAAAATAGGTCAACACCAAAGAGACAATCAGCGTAGTAGCAATTACGCTGAATAATAAAATATTTTTCTTGATAAGTTCCATAAGTTCTCTGTAAAAATAATGTTTATTGTTCTATCGGCTCTTTCAACTGCACCCGCAGGGAGAAGTAACGGATATTATCTTTGCCCTGATTTCCTTTAAACTCTTCATCTATAATACTGTCTTCGTCATCGGTGAATATTTTTGAATCTTTTAAACGCTTACGCAATATTTCCACCAGTAACTCATCGTTGTCCAGAATAAGTGAATGTCCTTCCAGTTTCAGCCAGGAGATCGTGCGTTTGCTGATTGCTGCCGCGGTTTTCCTTCCTCCACCCATGCCGCCTTCATCACCGAACATCGAATCTGGACTTGATTCACGACTGCGGCTACTGCGGCTACTGCGGCTCGTTGCACTCGCCCCCTGACTTTCAGCATCAGTCATTCCAGTAATCGAAGTCAGCCAGACGCGGTCAGGTATTACCCGCTGTAAATCTTCCATAACCCTGAGCCACCTGCCACGCATTTTTATAATATCAAGCGCACTGCCATATTGAGATTTTTCATAGTTAAGTTTACCAATGGCGCGTTTAACATCCTTAACCATTTTTGTCGTACGTTTTACTTCCACGCTGGCAACTTTAACACGTTGCTTATCATATACCAGGCGACGCTCAACTCCCCACAGGGTAATTATCAGACAGAGCAGCAATGAGACACATGAGGCATAAAAATATGGTTTTTTGGCATTAAGTTCACGGGTTTTTTTGATTGAATCAGGAAAGAGTGATATTTCAATCGGGCATTCTGTCGAATGACGAAGCCCCATACCGATTACTTCAATGAACATGTGAGCAAGGTCGGTAAGTTCATTTTTGTCAACGGTATCAGCAATTTTTGTTGCTGAAAAAGCATTAAAGTATTCTACCGGAATCCGTAACTTTTCATTAAAAAAGCGCAGGGTAAACTCCATAACCGAGCTACCGCCGGAAACATACATTTTATTAGGTTTTTTACCATCGTGCTGCGAACGGTAAACATTGACCGAACGGTTGATTTCACCGTGGAGACGGGTCATGACATTCCTGACAATCTTGGATACGGTAGCCGCGACTTCAGAATCCGGCTCTTCGTAAGCACCGCCGAGGGCAACAAATCCGTGACGCCGCTTCAATTCTTCGGCATCAGCAAACGGTATTTTAAATTCTTTTGCAATCTGCTGGGTAACGGCGTTACCGGCAATAGGAATGGTACGAACGAAAATACGACCGCTGTCACTGAAGATCAATGTTGAACAGCACCCACCAATATTAAGAATCATCTCACTTTCGGCAACGCCAACCCCATTAGCTCGAGCTGCATTAAAACATGCTGTAGGTGCAACTTCAATCGAAATAATTTCTTTGCCGGAAGCTTCAATAATTTCAGCCAGCCCTTCAACGAAATCACTTTTGATAACGATAAAGATAGCTTCCATATCACCTGAGCCAACGCCCTCTTCTTCTTTATTTTCATCCTCGTCGTCCTCGTCGTCCTCGTTGCTCTCTTTTTCAGGCTGACCCAGATCGTGCTGAAGCAACTGATAATCCCAAATAACTTCATTCATCGGAAATGGGACAGTCTGCCGTGCTTCGTATTCAACGATATGATGAACCTGACTTTCCTTGTCGCCGATTGGCGGCAGTTTTGCCAGACGAATAAAGGCTGCCTGCCCGGAGAGTGAAAGACGGACATGCCTGGTTGAAAAATGTTTTTCTTCGAGTAGACGGTGATAGACAATAGAGAAAGCTTCTTTCAGCCCTTCATTATCAAGTATTTCCTGATCATATTCGGCATAGGCAAACTGTTCAAGGGTAATTTTCCCATCGTCAGGATAACTGAATTCACCTATCTTCAGGCTGCTGCCACCGATATCGATTGCAAGAATAGAGTCAATTTTTGCCATTTAAACTATTACCTTCTCGTATTGCTTTCTGGTTTAATCATATCATATTTATCGTATTGGACAAAAGCCCACGGAGTCTTATCCCGCGAAAGAATTACATCCCCAAGTTCAAGGTAATTCGCGCTTTTAAGCCGACCAGAGTACTTCTTGAATATTTGCATTATTTTTTCGCTGGAGTATTTACGATGCGATGAGTATGCTTTAAAAATCAACTTACGCCCACGATATAGCGAAATCATGGCAATAAAATCCTCTTCCTTGTATGCGCGTGTCAACCCGTAGCGAGCCAATATCTGAGGTTGTAATAACATAATGCCATAATGCCGTTTGCCGTCCATCTGCACCGACCAGAAATCAACAGCACCGGTCGCACGAGCCATTACCTGCCGGTTATTTACTATGGCAGGAAACAACACTGAAACTTCCATTGTAACATCATCGAGCCAGCGGTATTTTTTCCCGTTAGTTCCGGTTTTTATTGCCGGTACCAGATAGTCAACTGAAATTTCCAGCCAGCGTTGAGATGCACCGGAAGTCGGATAATTCTGAATTTGGTAGCGTGGCGTCTGACGCAGTTTAGTTCTGACTTTTTCTACGGTAAAGCCGCTGGAATTCCTGCCTGCTTTTGAACTGGTTCTGTCCATTGCTATTGAGGGAAAAGATAGTATAGTTGTGATTAAACAACATATTATCACATGGTAGAATCTCACTTTGGCCTCCAGCGTTAAATTTTTAATCCGATAACTGACATCTATAAATACTTCATAAACCAACTATTTTCAAGTTCAGAACCGATAAATAGCGTTTATTTTATCAGCTGATAAATAAACCCACAGTAAAACATTCACAAGGAATCAGTATGTTATTCAGCCTGCTTTTTTGCGGGAACAGCAGGTTCTTCTTCTATTTTTTTCTCAACTTCAGCAGAATTGGATTTGTTTTCAACCTTTACCGCTTCGGCATCGACAGTCAATTCGTTATTCATCGCCTTTACTTTTCTATTTTCCTCGGCACGCTGACCGGAAATAGCCGCCAGCAATAAAGAGAGAATAAAGAATACTGTAGTCAGGATGACCGTCAGTTTTGACAGATGATTAACAGCCTGGGCACCGAATACGGATTCCCCTACTCCACCAAAAGTACTACCGAACCCGCCAGTTTTAGACTGTTGAATTAAAACCAGACCAATCAGCAACAGAGCGACTATAACAACAACCGTATACAAAACTGCAATAACTATTTCCATGAGGTGAACCTGTAAAATTTTATACCCATAATGGGTAGATTTAAGTTTGTCTGACCGGCATTCTAAGTTCAGAACATACAAGTAAACATTATGTTTTCAACCGTGCACAATATAATATTTCAGACATTTCATAATTATACAAAACTAAAGTTAAGTATTATATACCAAAAACGGCAAAAATCAATGAAGATTTTTGCCGTTTAACGATATTGCTTCGCACAGAGCACAATATTTCTTCTGAAATCTTATAGAAACAGGTATGAAAAACTAACTTCAACAAGCTTTACATACCCATATTCAGATAAAACAGGGTGAAATTAGCTGACTGCGTTCTTGATGAGTTCAGCAAAACTATCAGCTTTCAAGCTTGCACCACCAATCAGACCGCCGTCAATATTGACCTGTCCAACCAGTTCAGCTGAATTTCCCGGTTTCATACTGCCACCATACTGAATTCTGACTGTTTCAGCAGTTTCACTGCCGAACAAATCTACCAATACCTTGCGGACATAGGCATGGGTTTCTTCAGCCATTTCAGGCGTAGCAGTTTTCCCAGTACCAATAGCCCAGACTGGCTCGTAGGCAATAACCACCTGTGCCATATCCTGTTGAGACAGATCAGCCAGCCCCCCACGCAACTGGGTTCCAAGCACCTGTTCAGTAAGACCGCCCTCGCGCTCTTCCAATAATTCCCCGACACAAACCATTACAGTAAGCTCGGCAGCCAAAGCAGCTTTCAAGCGCTGATTAACCGTCGCGTCAGTTTCACCAAAATACTGCCGGCGTTCGCTATGCCCGATAATAACATATTCAACGCCGATTTCCTTCAGCATTTCAGCAGAAATTTCACCGGTGAAAGCTCCGTTTTCAGCCCAATGAATATTCTGGGCACCAACTTTTACGTTACTGCCGGCGGCGGCGTCAACCGCAGCCGTCAGACTGGTAAATGTCGGGCAGACGACGACATCCGCGTCGAGGTTAGCGACCAGCGGTTTAAGTTCTTCCACCAAAGCCTTAGCTTCGGCAGCAGTTTTATTCATCTTCCAGTTTCCTGCGATAATAACTTTACGTGACATTTCATTTTCTCCATTCAGCAGTCTTAGCAACTGCTCTATTTATGTTTATATATACCCATAGTGGGTGATTGTTAATTTTAAGTGATTCAAAATCGGCAGATCAGTATTTACGGTCTGATTTGCAAACCCGCTTCCGTAACATTTGAAGCGGATTAGTTCAGACGAGCGTCTGTTTATGCGTCAGTCAGAGCGACAACGCCCGGCAGCTCCTTGCCTTCCAGAAATTCCAGCGAAGCACCGCCGCCAGTTGAAATATGTGTCATATTTTCAGCCAGCCCACTTTGATTGACCGCGGCCACAGAATCACCGCCACCGATAATACTGACCGAATCGCTATCTGCGACTGCTTTGCAGACTGCCATCGTGCCGGCAGCAAAGTGCGGCATCTCGAAACAGCCCATCGGCCCATTCCAAACAATGGTTTTAGCACCGGCAATTTCAGCACAGTATGCTTCAGCTGTTTTCGGACCGACATCCAGTGCCATCCACCCCGGTGCAATATCCTTGCCGACAATTTCAATATTTGCATCGTCAGCAAACTTATCAGCAGCAAGATTATCAACTGGCAACATGAGCTTTACGCCTTTACTTTTCGCGGCAGCCACGGTTTCCAGTGCTATATCTAGTAAATCATCTTCACAGAGTGACCCGCCGACATCATGCCCTTGAGCTTTAAGAAAGGTATATGCCATGCCGCCGCCAATCAGAATAGTATCAACTTTCTCAATCAATGCCTTCAGCACTTCAAGTTTACCGGAAACTTTTGCTCCGCCGATAATCGCGACAAACGGCCGTTCGGGCTTGGCAACGGCCTGACCAAGAAACTTAATCTCCTTATCAAGCAGAAAACCCGCAACGCAATTGGCTTTATCGATGAATTCAGTGATTACTGCAGTGGATGCATGAGCGCGATGCGCGGTGCCGAATGCATCATTGACGTAAACAGTTCCGAGTTTTGCCAATGCTTCGGCAAAAGCCCGCTGTGCAGTAATTTTAGTCTCATCGCCTTTGCATTTCATATCCTCTTCCTTATGGAAGCGAGTATTTTCACAAACCATCAGCTCGCCGGGCTGTTGGGCATCAGCCATTGCCTGGGCAGCATCTCCGATGCAATCTTCAACAAAACCAACAGGCTTGTCAAGCAATTTACTCAGATAGTCAGCAATCGGCTTTAAACTGAATTCAGCCTTTATTTCTCCCTTCGGACGTCCGAGATGAGACAGTAATACTAGGGAAGCACCGTTTTCCAGAATATAGTTTATGGTCGGCAGTGCCGCGCGAATGCGAGTGTCATCGGTAATAACCCCATCCTGTAGCGGAACATTAAAATCAACCCGCATCACGACTTTTTTGCCGTTAAGGTCAATATCTTTGACAGTTTTTTTATTTAAATTCATTTTATTAATTCTCCTGAACAGGCATTTGCCTGACTTTTTCCGCTTTGCGGTCAACTAATAATATTTTTCCCGAATTATGGGAATTTAAATTATTACTCCTTAAAGATTATTGCTTGTAAGTTCTTGATTAAAAAAAGCCCGAAAGAACCTAACGGCTCTCCGGGCTTGTAGATACTTTAAACGCTTGAAATCTTAACTTTCTTCCTGCTCAAAGTATAACTCAAAACGCAAGTTGTTAAAGAGCAGCCATCTTGCTGATCAAGTCGACAACTTTGTTGGAGTAACCCCACTCATTGTCATACCATGAAACAATTTTCACGAAGTTGTCAGTCAAAGCAATACCGGCTTTTGCATCAAAAGTAGAAGTGCATACTTCACCGACAAAATCCTGTGAAACAACATCTTCGTCAGTGTACCCGAGAATACCTTTCATCGCGCCTTCTGAAGCAGCTTGCATAGCTTTGCAGATTTCATCGTAGCTAACACCTTTTTCAAGGCGGCAAGTCAGATCGACAACTGAAACATCAACCGTCGGTACGCGGAAAGCCATACCGGTCAGTTTGCCGTTCAATTCAGGAATAACTTTACCAACCGCTTTAGCCGCGCCAGTTGAAGATGGAATAATATTATTCAAAGATGCACGACCGCCGCGCCAATCTTTCATAGAAGGAGCATCAACAGTTTTCTGTGTAGCAGTAGCAGCGTGGATAGTGGTCATCAGACCTTCAACAACACCGAAATTATCATTCAGAACTTTAGTGATAGGAGCCAGACAGTTAGTTGTGCATGAAGCGTTTGAAACTATATTCATGTCAGCAGTCAGCTTGTCATCATTTACGCCCATAACAAACATTGGGGTATCATCTTTAGACGGCGCAGAGAGTACAACTTTTTTCGCGCCGGCATCAATATGAGCCTGAGCTTTTTCAGCAGTCAGGAACAGACCGGTTGATTCAACCACATACTCAGCACCAACTGCATCCCATTTAAGGTCAGCAGGATTGCGCTCAGCAGAAATCCGAATCTCTTTGCCATTAACAACCAAGTTGCCGTTTGCGACTTTAACACAACCTTTGAATGCGCCATGTACTGAATCATATTTCAACATATAAGCAATGTAATCAACATCCAGTAAGTCATTAATTCCAACTACCTCAACGTCATCGCGTTCCTGTATTGCACGGAAAACCAGACGTCCGATACGACCAAATCCATTAATTCCAACTTTAATCATTGTTCATTTCCTTAAAGATTAAGTTTATATTTTACTACAGAGTGAATCCATAATATAAACTTATAAATTAAAAAGTCAAAATAGATAGCGTTCACAATAACTATTTTTTATCCTATTATGAAGAATCCCCTATGATTTGACAATATATATCTTTGAACTATATTAGGTGCTTAGTCGCAAAGTCCTGTCATTTTTTGGCAAGAGGTGATTTCAAAAGTCCAACGCGAGCATAACTTTTTAACGTTTTGGGCGAGTAGATTTTGATTTTTTAGCGATTGAGCATACCGGTAGGTATCTGAATGAGCTCAAAATCAAAAGATGCCGTTCAAAATTAAAAATTTGCCGTGGAGAGTTTTGAAATTGCCTCGCAAGACTTTGAATTTCATCTCCGCTTCCGTAGCGACGCAGGAGCGGAGTTTGAAGCGGTAATCTGCCTTCAGGTGCCACCTGATTAGGCCATATCAAATTAACAGCCCCCTGAAATTATGCTATTTCGTTGAGCAGATAAAAATTATTACTGCTGTTATTAATGATATTTACGGGATTTAAAAAAAATATATATTGTCAAATCATAGGTGTGCCCCAATGTTACAAGCAATAAAACGGATTGATGATTTCCGTGTTTCCCCAGAAGAACGCCTTGACGCGGTGGAATTCCTTAAACATAATTTTAACCCGGATCTATCGACAGTTTGTGAAGTTGATCTTCACTGCCACTCATTCTATTCTGATGGCTACTGTTCGCCAGCAATGCGGGTATTTGAAGCATGGCGGCGCGGCATGAAGGCAATTGCCATTTCCGACCATGACCTGTTCGACGGCCAACTTGAAGCCATCGAGGCTGCGGAAATATTCGGGATTGAAGTTATACCAGCCATTGAATTTTATACTGACCGCGCCGGCATTGAGATTATCGGGCATTTCCCTGATATCAATGAGTTCAAAGCATTGCTTGAATCAAGGGAGCCAAACAAAATTATCGAACCGCTCCGTACTGCCAAACAGCAACAGCTCAAAGCGATGCTTGAACGCATTCCGGACTGTTTCGCGACACTTGAATTTGACGCTGAAATAACTGAATTGGACATCGACCACTATCTGCGCAACGGTATTTCCACCAAAGGCGATATCAGCGTGGCAATGTGGCAGAAATATGGCAATCAGCTGAAAAAACGTCAATTGGCTGAAGATGTCAAGATTTTTCATACGCTATATACTACTCAGGATGACAAACTTAATATTCCGCTTGAAATAGATCTTGATATTTCACCGCAGGCATTTGTCAAACGTATCCGTGACTGGGGCGGTCTGCCCGGTCTGCCGCATCCCGGCGAATTGAGAAAAAAAGAGGGATTGAATAATATGGCTCTGCGTAAGACAATTGAATTCCTGGCGGCCTGCGGGCTGCAAACAATTGAGGTCGATGGCTGGCGCAACGGAATATGCCCGGAAACCGGTATCCCGCAGACCGAGCTGTTTAATCAGCTACGACTGGAATATAATGCCTCGCACCCTAATCATCTACCGCTGCTGTTTACCAACGGCTCCGATGATCATAATCAGCCCGGCGAAGGTCTGGAGTTAGGTTGCGGACGCAATGGCAATTTACACCCGGAATTCGGCAGTTATGAAAACATTATCAAGCTACGCAAACGGCAACACAATATGGCATAAAAAAGGATCATAATCCCACTAATCACTTCACCTCTTGACTTTTTTTACCGTCCTGCACTTCCCAAAATGCACTGCCGACACGTTCAACTTTTTCTAAATAGTGTCTGAATAAATAACACCTTTATTCGCCGCCCGGAGTTCGGCTCCCACCTTGGATGTAGACATCTTTCTTAACAATTGTTCCCGGCAGAATTAAACAATCCGGCCAGATTTTCCGCCCCGGGTAAATTGATGTATGAATTCCGGTGTGAACATTGTCCCCGATAATAACCCCTAATTTGCGCCGTCCGGTATCGAGCAATGTATCCGCGACCATTGAACGGTGATTTTTACCGTCATGCCTGAAGTTAGCAGTAATTGTTCCAGCACCGAAATTGGTATCTGGACAGATAATAGAATCGCCGATATAAGAGAGATGCCCAGCACTGACCCTGTTCATCAGCAGGCTGTTTTTGATCTCTACTGCCTGCCCGATATGACAGTTGTCTCCGATTGAGGTGTTACCGCGCAGATAACAGTTGGGGCCGATTTTGCAGTTGTTACCAATAACAACATTGTCTTCAATATAGACGCCCGGCAACAGTACCGAACCTGTCCCCAATTGGATATTACCATCAATCGTTACACCGTCACGTACTGTGCCGTTAATATCACTGCAATTCAACTCAGTAATAATCCGTTCATTCAGCGTCAGAATATCCCATGGATAACGAATAACAACTGACGCTTGATCGACAGTAATCCTCGTTGGATTTTTTTCACCACCAGTGCCGAAACCCAATTCAGCGTAAACCTCATTGTCGCCGCCAATAACAACTACCCGTCCAACGCATTGAGCAATACAGCCAAGCAACTCAACGGACGGGAAAAGATTTTCCGCCCAATCACCCTGCCACTCTGCCAAATATCCCTGTAGCAGTGTCTGAAGGCGTTCACCATAAGCAATATTGGCAATTGGCAGCTCCTGCAACGTTCTCCGGCAGGTCAGCGGTTCCAGTGCTGCGGGTTTAGTAATAATATTAATTTGTCGAGTAGGCATAATATATTTCCTTTCTTTTAGATTTAATTTCTTTTGTTGTTGGCTTCACCCTTTCGGTTGTGAAGTACCTAATTATTTAAATCGTGAGTAACGAACATCAACGCCCCTCACA
>JAKIUY010000053.1 GCA_021647315.1 Victivallaceae bacterium | reverse complement strand
TTTCAACTAATATTCAATTCCCAATGCTCAATTTTCAATTTCAAAGTTTTTTTCTTCACTTCATCTGTTGGATATTCCGTGTGCGATATTGGATATTCAATTTTTTCCTATTTCGCACGAGTCATTATGATTCATTTATAACCTAACACCTAATTGATAATTTTAAACGAATTTTACTGTAAAACATGGTTTACTCTTAAAACGCAAAGCAGCAAAGCCGTAATTATTTCCTGATACATTTGAATGAAATATCGCCAGCTTTTTCTTTGCTAGAGCCATTATGGCGCTTACTTCGTCCTCTACGAGTTTCGCCAGTATGTCGCCTGTTGAAAACCACGAAGTGAAACTACTAGTGAAAAACCTCCACGAGCGTAACGACAGATGAAGGCAGGAGTTTTATTTTGACTTTTTATTTTTCCTTTCAGCAGGAGCGGTGTGAAGTATGCTGTATATATTCCCAAACCCAAAGTTCCTATTTCCTAGCTTCTAGCTCCTAGCTCCCAGTTCCTAACTCCTAACTCCCAACTCCTAACTCCCAACTCCTAACTCCCACAAATTTCCTTTGCCATGGCTTGCAATTTTTTCAGATCGGTTTTGCCACTGCCTAGTAACGGGAGGTGTTCGACTTGGTGGAAGTTTGCCGGTTTCGGAATCCAGAGATTCGGAATATTTGCTTCACGCATGGCGGTGATTATTTCAGTTGGTTTTAACGGCATTTCAGTATGCAGAATAATCAGTTTTTCACCTTTTGCTTTATCCGGTGTGCCGCAGACTGCGAGGCAGGGTTTATCACTCCTGATAATCTCGTACATCGCACCTTCAACCAGTTCATGCGGTACCATTTCGCCGCCGATTTTGCTGAAACGGCTCAGACGGCCGGTAATGGTAATATAACCATCCAAATCCATTTTGGCGATGTCGCCGGTATTGTACCAACCATTTTGCAGGACTTCAGCAGTTTTTTCCGGTTCACCCAGATAGCCCTGCATGACATTGGCGCCTTTGACTAACATCAGCCCCGGTTCGCCCGGCAATAACGGTTCATGACTGTCAGGGTCAACGATTTTTACACAGATTCCCGGTAACGGAGCTCCGACACTGCCTTGAGGCCCGCTCTGGGTTCCGACATTGAGAATTGAATTGCCGATATTAATTGAAACTACTGGCGAAAGTTCAGTGCAACCATAACCTTCAATCAGGGTCAAACCCGTCATTTTACGGAATTTTTCAGTAATGTCACTGCGCAGTTTTTCGGCACCGACAACTGTCAACCGCAATGATTTAAACTGTTCAGTAGTACATTTACGCATATATGTCTGAATAAATGTCGGGGTCGCCAGCATAATACTCAGTTTGTGGGATTCAACTGCCTGACCAACTGC
This sequence comes from Victivallaceae bacterium, assembly GCA_021647315.1. Lineage (GTDB taxonomy): Bacteria > Verrucomicrobiota > Lentisphaeria > Victivallales > Victivallaceae > JAKIUY01. The sequence goes on along the minus strand of JAKIUY010000053.1, from coordinate 30,570 downwards.
GCCCGCATCCAACGGATTCGGTAGATAAACCACCTTTGAGCCGCTCAACAACGGAATCCACAATCCAGTAAGCAGACCAAAAGAATGAAACAGCGGCAGGTTGCCTAGAATCGCGTCTTTAGTCATCCAGCCCATGATTCGCATCGCTGAATGAGCGTTGCTATTGACATTGTGATGCGACAGCATTACCCCTTTCGGCATGCCGGTTGAACCACTGGAAAAGAGCAGTACGGCGGTCGCTGAAAGATCACGATGGGTCACCGGAGCAACAATATTCATCAACTCCTGATGCGGCAGCAGAGCCGCCGCAATGGCGGTGAATATCCGCCTTGACTTGGAAATATTTTTTGCAACATCTTCAAGAAAAACCATTTCCGGACGTTCAGCGATTTTAGCCCGTTTGATAAATAGTTTACTGGTTAGAATAATCGAGATATCGGCGCGTTTAATCGCCGCATCCATTGCTTCTACAGACGCAGTATAGTTAAGCATTGCCGGTACTTTATCCGCCATCATTACGGCAATTGTAGAAGCCGCAGTCGTGGTGGTATTGGGGAGTAATACCCCAACATATTTACTCTCTCCCGCGAGCTGGCGAATTTCGCGACTTAACAGAATAGAGCGTACAAGAAATGAAAACCCGCCAACCGCAGTACCGTTAGCATCATACATGTTTTTTCTGAAAGGATGGAAACGGGCATTTTTTGCCACTCGGTAATGCAGAGTGCGTTCATTATCCTGCGGTTCCAGTTCCGCGTCAGCCGCCAGTTCAGAAATCATCTGACGCAATTCAAACGGGGTGGTATGTTTGTCCACCGGCGTGCCGAAAGTTACCGAAGCCGGATGAGGTAGCTCTTTAGGCATACGCGGTCTGATTTTGCCATAATAGTAGCTGAAAATACTACCCCAGATCATGCCGAGCCTGACCGGGACAATTGGCACATTCATATTCTCGGGAATCATCTTAATCACTCCACGACGAAATTCACTCATCAGCCCATTATGGGTCAATTTACCTTCTGGAAAGATACAGACAACGTCGCCCTGACGCAGGGCTGTTTGGACATTTTCCATCATTTTATTCAGACTGCTCGGACCTTTACCCGCCGGCACCTCAATCATGCCGGTCCATTTCAGTATCTTATGCAAAACCGGTATCCGGTAATAATCTTCGTGCATCATAAAACGGACAAAACGTGACGAACATGCACTGATCAGCAGGCCGTCAACAAACGAAACATGGTTGGCAACCAAAATTACCGGACCGTGTTCCGGAATATTTTCAACGCCGCGAATTCGCAGTTTGTAGATGGTACTGGTTAGTAAAACAACCATAAAACGCAATACAAATTCCGGTAATAACCAGAAAATATAGGCTGAAGCCGCAAGCGTTAACAGCGCAACTCCAAGTAGAATTTTATCCGGCGACCAGGTGACACAATATTGTTGTAGGTGACCGAAAAATTCATTCAATGGTTTCATCCCACTACCTTCAGGTATGCCAGCTGTCAAGATGAACATTACTATCCCCGTCAGCATGATACTGAGAAAACAGATCACATTGGCGTTGGCCAATACCGAACCACGATTTTTCGGGTTGGTTTTCTGTTGCTGAAACGCCCGGAGCGGAATCACAAACAGTCCCCCACCCACCCCTAGCATGGCAAGCCAAAACAATACTAATGGGAATACCGTAACCTTGTTTATCACCCAACTGCCACCGGGAAACAGTGCAGTTGCACCGAGAAAAATCACCAGTATCGCCGCACCGATTGGCACCAGACCAAGTTCAACTTTACCTCGTGCCAGGCGACCGGAAAGATAACAGCCCAACCCCATACCGATAGCCGGAACAACTTGGAGCAGACCAATATCTATTTCATGTCCAGTAGCTGGAATACTCAAGGTGTAAATGGCAAATACCACCAATACCGACTGAATCGCGGTTCCCAGAGCAACAAAAAATGATTCGCCCAATATCGCCAGCATCAATGCACGGCGTCTGAATATATAACTGAACCCTTTAATATAGCGACCAATAAAGTTACGATCCCAACGTCGATCGCGGTTTGCTGGCAGTCCGGGTTTAATCATCATCGCAGTCATAGTTCCGGCAACCGCCAGAACAACAAAAAACAGTCCGCAATAGTAGGCTTTGCCGAACATTGACATCAATAGAAAACTGACCCCGACGCCACAGATAACCGCGATGAAGGTCATCATCCCGACTGAACCGTTCGCGCGTGAAATATTCTTTTCATGAAAAGTTTCCGGCAGCATACCATTGAATGAAGGGCTGAAAAACGCACTCTGGGCCGCCATCATAAACATTACGCCAATCAGCGGAATAACACCCCAGTCAGCCGAAAAGTAGAGCGCAACGGTTCCAGTCAGCATAATAATCACTTCGGAAATTTTTGCCAACAGCATCACATTGCGTTTAGCAAACCGGTCAGCGCAGAATCCCGCCACTTCGGAAAAGAGCAGAAACGGCACACTGTAAACCACCGTCATCACCGCCAACAAAGCAGCATTAGCCGCATAATTATCCTGAATATGCGCCACCGCGGTCAGTACTGTAACGGTTTTAAACGCATGATCATTAAACACGCCCAGAAACTGGGTTGACACCAACGGCATCAACTTCCGCATATAACTACTATTGTTCTCACTCATCTTAATTAATCCTTTTTTTTAGTTCCGGCATCACCGGGTATATTTATTTAAATTTTATAAATTATTTATCCTTAATTTTATTAAATTCGGCTCCAATATCTTCTATGGCCGACAAACTTAATTTTAAGTTCTCTGGCAAGATATGAGTTAAATTTTTGTTTCAGTTCTTTTAGCCAATTTTTATATTCTGAGCTATCTGTTATTTTTCTATTTTTATCAATCATTAACCAGCTCGCTCCGATTATGAAATTTCATCAACTTGCTTGACCAAGCTTTCGCATTAAAAATTAGCATTATTCCAAATATAAATGGGACAAGGTTTGATAAAATATATCTGAAATTAGTTCCACTTTTCCACGAATCATTTGATACAGAGGCAGCCATCTTAAAAATATAGTATCCCCAGTACAATAGATTAGAAAGATTAGCTGTCACGCAATAGAGTCCAAACATTAGCAGAGTAACAGTATAGCAGTCAGCAGTGTCAAGTGAACCTAATGAAATATCCTGCGGCAATTTTCGCGTTATCAGTTTGGCAAGCAAAGTGGCAAAGAGCCATAATAGCATACCGGGAACAACCAAACTGCTAAACCATATCAACATCATTATACTGTCGGTGACAATTAGATTTCTTAACCCAAAAAAGATAAGATACAGGGCATATAGACGTAAAATAACGACAACAAGACTTTTTAAATTCATATTAACCATCCCCCGGCTCATTTTAAAAGCGATTGAATATTCAATTTATGCCATAAAGTTCAATATACAATATGACAAGCTCAAAAACAGGGGAATTTGAAGAAAATATCATAGACAGCCCTGGAGTATGGACGTCTCGCCTGTATTCAAAAGTAGTGTTCAACCTGATTTATACCATGTTTGTAGTTCCGCCTTTAGGCGGTGTTTCTGTGAGGTTTACCGAACATCCTAATCCCCATGGGATTAGGAGGCATCTAAAGATGCTGAAAAGCGCCCACTGAAGTGGGAACTACAAACGAACGTGTTTAAATTTCAGCATTGGACAGCCATGGAGCATAAGCGAGACGCTTGAGCTACTTTGACTTACTTGACATTGAATGAGAGCTGTTTATATTCATCTAACAGGGAATTATTCCATCTGTCGCTACGCTCGGGTAGATATTTAGGGACACTAGTGCAATAGAAAATTTAAAAGTTCGCTTTTGTTTTGATTTATCCCTGTAAGGGATATGAATATTCAAGGTTTGCAGAGCACTGGAAGTAGTAGGCTACTAGTTCCGGCGCAGGCGGTTTTGTTCAAATTGGTTCCGGCTATGCTGGTTTAGGCAATAAGGGATATAGAGGTATTTGAAAAACTTAATAACTAACTTGCGCTATTTTTTCAGTCGTGGAGCCGGGAAGTATCCGGCGGCGGTGGCACTGTGCGGCACGCTCTGCGGTATTTTCATCGGTGGAGATTCTATGCCGGGGCGAATAGTTGTTATAATCGCGGTTATGGTTGCATTAATCTTCCTGCCGCGCTTTCGTTCCATGATATTTCTGCTCTTTTTTGCTGTCGGTGTCGGAGTAATGTTGTTCAATAATTACTTCAGCCACAGTGCCTTGCCTGAAATCGGTAACGGTCTGCTGGAGGCACAGGTAATTGATGCTGCGTGTGGCGGAACACAAAACCGTTGGTTGAAGAATCCTTCATTGCTGACCGTGGCGGCGATTCGTTATCAATCCAACAGGATGGCATGGGAAAATGGTTCCGGCAAAATTGCTCTGCAACTGCCACGTAATGCGCCACGCTTGAGTTATGGTGATATTGTCAGACTGGAAGGGCGCTGGCTGGAGACTGAAGATAATCCACATATCCGAACAGTTAAACTTATGGCTGATGGCAAAATTTCAGCTGACAGTGAACGGCAATTACAGGGCTTCAATTTTAACCATTATCTGCGAACCCGAGGTATTTATCGTCGATTTCAGGTGCGAAAAATAACTGTATTGCGTTATAAAAACTCTTTTTTTGCCACGATTATGGGGCGGCGGAATGCCCTCTTGGCAGCAACGGTAAAAGGTATTGAATCCACCGAGCAACGCGGCATGCTGGCTGCGTTACTGTTTGGTTGCAAACAGGGGTTGCCGCGCAGTTCGCGCCGGACTTTCATCTATAGCGGGACAATTCATATTTTCACCGTTTCCGGCCTGCATGTCGGAATGCTTGGGTTGTTACTTTTATGGCTGTTGCGCTGGGTTCCATTCTCAACCCGTCACCTATTGGTACCGGGCTTACTGCTAATCTATGTCATTTCCACCGGCATGCATCCACCGGCACTCCGTGCCTGGTTAATGATTACCATTTGGTGTTGCTGCCGAGCCCGGTTATTGCATACCCCTGCATTGAATATTGTTTTTGTAACTGCAACCTTGCTACTGCTGTTTAATCCATTATATCCGGGTGATGCCGGATTTCAGTTTTCATTTATTGTCGTCGGCTTTCTGATTGCCACCTCCGGTCGAATAAATCGTTTTCTGCAACTGTTGTTCGAGCAATGGAACTGGATACCGTCAGAGCTCCATTCAACACTGGCGATTCAGCGGGTAAAATGGTTACGACGATTAATCGCGTCATTGCTGGGCTGCATGGTTGCCTGGCTTGCCAGTAGTGGCATTGCGCTTTACTATCAGGGTATTTATGTGCCGGCGGCGGTAATGGCCAACTTCCTGATTATGCCATTGGTCTGGATCCTGTTTATTGTTGTCGGAGTGCGTTTTGTTGCGATTATCATCACCATTATGATTCCGTTTATCAATGGTATTTTTTCGGCAATCATCAATTCGACAGTAGTTATCTGTGAACTTTTTTATCGCTGTTTCGGTTCAATCCCAACGCCACGGCCAACGTTTGGCTCGTTGATCATTTTTTATCTGGTCGCTGTAGGATTGGTCGGAAGCAAAAAACGTTTAACCCTGATTTTATCAGCTACCGGTATGGCAGCAGTCCTTATTTACTGGCATAGCTCCGCATTGTTTGCTGATCCTTCATTGTTCATCATTCATGGTGGAGACAGTCAGGAACCAACAATAATATTCTGTAATCCCCGCCAGAACCTGGCAACGGTCATTAATGTCCCCTCATGGCAGACCGCAGGTATAATCAATGATTGCCTACGCGACAAAGGCATTACGCGGATTAGTCGTTTGGTTATTTGCGGTACCGGCAAAAAGTTCTGTAGTGGCAGTGGCAGACTGTTGAAAAGTGTGGATACAGAGCAGATGGTCATTCCATATCCATTGCGGAGTCGTTATGCGCGCACCGCAGTCAGTTCGGCGGTTACAAACCACACTGCGGTCGTTCACCCGCTCAAAACTGTGACAGGGAACAGCTTCAGCCGTTCGGATTTAACAGTCAAGCTGGACAAACTGCGGGTGATAATCGATTATCACGATTTATCCGGTAATATTAGAGTGGAAATATTAAACAACGGCCTGGGCATCAGAAAACTCACGATTATTGGTAAAAAACAGAGGCAATACAATTTGGAACTGGTCAATAGCAATAAAGTTGAAATAACCGAGCTGGTGATTGAGTAAAAAAACTCACGTGGCACCTGATTGTCGCAAAGTCCTGTTTTTTTAATCCCGTAGGGATGATTTAATCGTAGCCATGAGTGCAATCCGTGGTCTATTGTCCCCCATGATTACCGTGCCGTAGATATGGTTAAAAAATCTTACCGTAACGGATCAATTTTAATATTTTTATTTGTAAAAGCCGTAATGTGAAATATGTTATAATTTCGGCAATTGCAAAAATCCAACGCAAGTATAGACCAGTGGTAAATTAACCTATTTTCACTCATCATGAGTTAAATAACGGATGGGTCACAGTCAGCTATATAGATATAACGGATAAATAACGGAACTTTTTATGGGAAACAACGGACGCAAATTGAAAATATGTCATATTATTACCCGAATGATTGTCGGTGGAGCCCAGGAAAATACCCTGCTGACTATTATCGGGCACATCAAAAAAGGGCACGATGTAACCTTGATAACCGGACCGTCACCGGGGCCGGAAGGGAAACTGCTTGAACGCAGCGATTATCCTGAGTTTGAAATCATCGAACTCCCCAGTTTAGTACGCGAACTTAATCCACTCAAAGACTGGCAGGCGGTCAAGGATTTGAAAAAACTGTTCCGTGAACGCAAATTTGATGTCGTACATACCCACAGTTCAAAAGCCGGGGTTGTCGGCCGTGCCGCCGCCTGGGGCGCCAAAGTGCCGTTTGTCTGCCATACAGTTCACGGTCAGGCATTTCATGCCTATGAGAAACCGTTTAAAAACTTTATCTACAAGGCATCAGAGCGCTGGGCGGCAAAACGCTGTCACAAAATATATGCGGTCGCCCAAGCGATGATAGATCAATGTGTCGAGGCTAAAATCGCGCCACGTGAAAAATATAAAGTAGTTTACAGCGGCATGGAGATCGAACGTTTTCTCAACTCAAAACCGGAACCGGAACTGCGCGAACAGCTCGGTATTCCGGCTGACGCAATCGTTCTCGGCACCGTTGCCAGACTTTTCCCGCTCAAGGGTTACGAATATATCATTCCGGCCGCGGAAAAAATATGTAAACAGCATCCCAATGTTCATTTTCTGATTATCGGCAATGGTCCGATGAAAGCTGAAATGGATGCTGATATTGCCAAACTTGGCCTGACCAAACATTTCCATTTCTCCGGTCTGGTACCGCCGGATCAAGTCTACCGCTATATCGCCCTGATGGATATGTTGCTGCATCTTTCATTACGCGAAGGCCTGCCACGTTCAGTTGTTCAATCACTCGCCTCCGGCAAACCCGCCATCGGTTTTGAACTTGACGGTACGCCGGAAGTAATTACCAATGGAGAAACCGGTTTTGTTGTCACCCCGAAAAGTATTCCTGAAGTTGAAGCTGCGGTACTGAAACTGCTTGACGACCCTGAACTGCGGCGCAGGTGCGGCGAACAAGGACGGGGAAAAGTGGCCGAACAGTTCAGCTGGCAACGCATGGCCGATGTTCTGGAACAGGAATACCTCAAATACACAGAATAATTCATCAATTCATCTGTTCCGCTCTGCGACACGCCTGAATATACAGGCTCTGCCTGGGGGAATTATAAAAAAAGATTAACATGAAAATATTTAAATTTTTATCTATTCTTTTGGTATTACTTAATGTTCTACTATGGGCAGGTTGTGCAGGCCAAGGTGAAACAGCTTTGATCAGAGCTTCACAGAAAGGGAATTTGGTGCAGGCAAACTTGCTACTGAAAAATGGCGCCGCGGTCAATAGTAAAAATAACGATGGCGTTTCAGCTCTATTAATGGCTGCAACTTTCGGATATCCCAAAATATGTAAATTATTGATCATTAATGGAGCTGATATCAATATAAAGGATGATTTAGCGGGATTCACTCCTCTGAATCAAGCCGTAATCAATAATCATATTGCCATCGTAGCACTTCTCTTAAAATATAAAGCTGACACCGGAATTACTGATCATCGAGGATTTACTCCATTAATATGGGCCTCCATAAAAGGGCATATTAAAATAGCAAAACTGCTGATTAATAATAACGCCGATATAAAATTTAAAACAGATAAAGGCGATAGAGCGTTAGCATTTGCCATATATAAAGGTCACTATGAAATCGTTAATCTTTTGCTGGAAAATGGTGATGATGTAAACTCTAAACTTAAAGATGGATTTTCGTATATTACTTTAGCAGCCGCTCACAATAAACCTAAAATTGTCGATTTACTGATAAAGCGTGGTGCTGAGGTTAATCATAAAGATCCTGGAACTGCACTGTTTTTGGCAACAGCCGCTGGTAATCTAAAAATAGTTAAATTGTTATTAGCAGCAAAGGCTGATCCTGGTATTACATCAACGCATTTAGAGGCAACACCACTGATATTGGCTTCTGCACGAGGTTACATGGAGATTGTTAAGCTGCTTATCAAGGCAAGAGCTGATGTCAATGCCCGGGCAAATAACGGTTGGACTCCTTTGATTGGAGCTACCACTTATGGGCATAAGGACGTTATAAAACTACTTTTGCAAAATGGTGCTGATATTAATATTGCAGCAGAAGCTGGGAATACCCCTGTGAAAATTGCTGCAGACATAGTCAAAGCAAAAAAACAAAATACTAAAAAAAGAACTGACTTCACTGATGGACTGGATACTACAAACGCATCACTAGAAACCTATATTGAGATAGTTGCTATATTGAGAACAGCTAAGAAAACGCAAACTCTTACAAAAGAAATATAACAAGTGATTTCAAAAGTCCAACGCGAGCATGATTTTTACTGTTTCGGGCGAGTAGGTTTTGATTTTTAGCGATTAAACATACCTGTGGGTATGTGAATGAACTCAAAACCCAAAAGATGCCGTCCAAAATTAAAAATCTGCCGTGGATACTTTTGAAATTGCCTCTATTGCGAACGCCTGTTATTTTTCAACGGCTTTTAATTCTTTGCTTCTGTCTTTTGACAGATCCGTTTCGGCAAAATCTTTTGTGTTCAACGGCAGGGTTAGAAAATAGTTGTTTAATATATCTATCTCACACCTGGCAGTTATTATTTCAAAACTCAGGATATGCCCACCTTGAGTTCGGTCATCGCTGATAAAATGCAGGTGGTAGCCGGGAACATTTATGCCTTTCACATACGGCGGACATCTGAAGCCGACAATTGTGCCGGAAACATTTTTCATTTTGAACTCAGGCTGATGACTGGTAACTGTTTTGAGTGGTGGATAAGGTTTTTTCTGTCCGGGAACACTACGGGTTTTCATCTGACTGAATTTTCCCGTGATTTTGATGGCATAGAATAAATTCTGATTGGGAACATGTTGATTGATTAAATGTTCGAGTGCTTTATAATTCGTTCCGGCACCAACAGTGAAGGTTTTATCCATGATAAACTTACATACTGTGGCGAATGGCGTATTAGTTGACATATCCGGTCTGTAGACTTTGCCATCTGACTTTATCTGGTATAGATTACCGTCGAGCACCACCATCTCGCCATCCAGGTGGTCAAATGTGCCGATACCGAAATCGCCATGGGTCAACAGTTGGCGGCATGACATATCACCATCATAGACCCCGGCCAGCAGCGCATCTATGGTTGATGTCTGAAAAGCCGTGTCAGTAGGCGCAATTGTTGTACAGCCGGTACCCAAAAGCGCAATTCCCAAGGCAATAAAAAGTAAAATATTTTGTCGATTAAGCATAATATATTTCTCCATTTTATAATTTTATACACAAGTGAGCTAGTTTTCAGTGTGTATTTAAACTCAGTTGCGCAGCTCTTTAATAGCTTTTAGATCGCAAAACGGTATTATTTTCATATTCAGATTGCGAAGCAAGATAAATCTAGCCTGAAACTCTCAAAAGAACCATTTTCAACCGGGGCAAGCCCAATTGTGAACTCAATAATCATACTGTCCGGTCAATGACCAGCTGGAATCCTTGCTGCCCTTCTGGGTTGATGGATCATAAGTACTGCCATAGTTCAACCCAAGCCAATTGACCTGCCCCCTGCCTGAAAACCTTTCACATGCATTCCCTGAAAAAGGATGTTGCCATAGCTATTATGGTTGCCGTAACTGCTTTTACTGCTAGACTTAGTAGAAAATAGACGGTTCATTCTAGCCGATATACTATTATCGTGCCAAATTGTCATACGTTTAGCGATGAACCCGGACATATCAGCGACCAGTGCAGAATCTGAATTACCAGTAATATCAGAAGCCCCAGTCATCAGGCCCGGGGCATAAACATAGTGGTACCGATCTGTTTCAAGTTGCTGGCGCAAGAGATACGTCGCGCGGGTTCTCTTGCTACATGAATAGCAGGAATGAACATTGCAGCAATAATAAGCAAAATTACCACAATAACGAGAAGTTCGACAAATGTAAATTGCTGATGTCTCATCTTATTCCCTCTCCTAAAAAATTTTAATTTTTTCATATTTAGATTGCGGAGCAAGCTAAATTTAGACATCAATGGTGGTGATTTTTTTAATCACCAGGAAGCCGACAATATCGAGGATGATGACAACGATGATCGAAATAATACCGATAGCGGAATCGAAAAAGACTTTCATGGTATCCGGGGCAACATGCGCCATAGCGAACATCAAAGCGAATGGCATAATACCGATAATAATTGCCTGAAGACGCCCCTGGGCCGTCATTGCCCGCAGTTTATTAGCGATACGCATTCTTTCCCTGATAACCCCAGCAAGGCGGTCAAGAATCTGGGTCAATTCTCCTCCGGTCTGGCGGGCGGTAATCAATGCAGTGGCGACCAGTTCTAAATCTGGACTGTCAAGCCGGTTAACCATATTATCGAGTGCCTTTTCGAGCGGCACTCCGAGTCTGAGTTCCTGAACTAACAGTGAAAATTCAAAAGATATCGGCCGTTTATTCTCTTCGGCAACAGTTTCCATCGCCTGGTTTATACTGAATCCGGCTTTAATGGAACTGCTCATGGATGAGAGCGCATCCTCAAGCTGTTCATTAAATTTTATCATCCGATGTTTGTGGAGCAGTTTCAGATAGAGCCGCGGTGCAGGAAAGGATGACACGGCAGCAATCGCTCCGAGAACCAGCGATGTAGTCCATGACCATTCACTGCCGCTAACCGCATAAATCCCGACAACAACAAAGAAACAGAAGCCGCTGATTGCCAGGCTGACATCCAGAATCCGGCCCGGGGGCATCTGCAACAGCACGTCATCAAGCTCAACCGCCGCTTCTTTGATATAGTTTTCCCGGTAACGTGCTGACGTTTCCCGGATAAAATCAACAATAACAAATGTCGCCAGGAGCACACTCATTCCGGCCGCCAAACTGGCAATTACAGTCATTAACATGTTGTGATCCTCTAAATTTTTGAAAACATTGAAATATCGAGATCAAGTCTGGCACGGGTTATTTCATCCATGAAAGTCGGAATATTACCGGTCGGCAGGTGACGCCCGACAATTTTATCATTTTCATCCCAACCATCCTGATGAAATCTGAAAATATCCTGCATGGTGATAATATCACCTTCCATCTTGGTTATTTCACTGACATGAGTCACTTTTCTGGTACCATCTTTTTCACGGTTAATCTGCACGATTATAGTAATGGCAGAGGCAATCTGTTCCCGAATTGCCCGCAACGGCAAATCAAATCCGGCCATCAAGACCAACGTTTCAAGCCTGGAGAGCGCATCACGGGGGGTATTAGCATGAATTGTAGTCAATGAGCCATCATGACCGGTATTCATCGCCTGTAACATATCCAGAGCTTCGCCACCGCGACATTCGCCAATAACAATACGGTCCGGCCGCATGCGCAGTGAGTTCCTGACCAGGTCACGAATGGCAATTTCACCCTTGCCTTCGATATTTGGCGGACGCGATTCAAGCCGGACAATATGATCCTGGTGCAACTGGAGTTCAGCCGCATCCTCAATGGTAATAATCCGTTCCCGATTGGGCAGAAAAGAGCTGAGGACATTGAGCAGGGTGGTTTTACCGGAACCGGTACCGCCGGAAATAATGATATTCTTTCTGACCTGAACACAGATACTGAGGAATTTAACAATATCTTCAGAGATCGAACCGAAACGTACCAAGTCATTGGCTTGAAAAGGAGTTTTAGCAAATTTACGGATGGTAATTGTCGGGCCGACCAGTGATAGTGGTGGAATGATAGCATTTACCCGAGATCCGTCCGGCAGTCTGGCATCAACCATCGGCGAACTTTCGTCAATTCTGCGCCCAAGCGGGGAAACGATTCGTTCGATCGCCGCCATTACCTGATTGCTGTCGGCAAAAGCGGTATCGGTACGGTAGATAGTGCCGTTTTTCTCGACAAAGACCTGATCTGGACCGTTGACCATGATTTCAGTTATATCGTCATCTTTTGTCAAATATTCAAGTGGCCCAAGACCGATAGCTTCGTTAACCAGTTCCTGTTCGACTGCTTCAAGTTTAACTCCTGCCGGCAATGGAATAGTCAATTCGGACAGAATTTCACGGATCCTGATTTTAGCCTGGACTTCAAGTTCTTCATCAGAAATCCCCGCCAAAACCATTTTCTTCAAATTGAGCCGTTTTAACAGTTCAACATGAGCGCGGCGCTTGACTTCCTGAACTAAGCCGCGCGCCGCGTCAGGAATACCTGAGATAGTCAACAATGGTATTTCCATGTCGGATGGCGAAACCTGCGACTCTATACCACTGGCTGCCGGAGCTTTTTCCTCCGGCTGCGACTCGTTTTCTTCCGGCAAGGTCATTGAATCAATCGTCTTATCCCCTTGACCTTTCACCTCAATATGAATATTGCCAATTCTGATTATCGCACCGGATGCAACCTTATAGGCCTCATTGCTAATCAGTTGATTTTCATTGATAAAGGTGCCATTACTGCTACCACGATCAATAACTTTAAGTGAGTTGCCCTTGACAATAAACTGGGCGTGATTTGCAGATATTTCAGGGCGTGGCAACGGGATATGACAATCATCGCCTGAACCGATCAGGTATGCCCCGTCAGGCAATTTGCCCACTATGGCCTCTTGACCACGTTCTTTTATCACAATCTCAAACATAATTGTTCTACCTGTTTAGGTTAAAATATTAACTTTTACTTTTTTACTTTTTAGCATAAAAAGCCAAATAAGTGAACTAAAAACTACCCATAATAGGTATCCCTTTATTGCAACTGCCGACGGCGTTCGCGTTCGCGATTGAATTTTGCAATATTTTTTTCGAGGTATTTAAAGTTTATACTCGGCAAGTCATGAATAATCTTGGTTTCATCATAATTGCGCAGGGTAAAAGTCAATCGTCCCTTCTGACTGGCAAAGATTATCATATCCACCTCTTCCGGATAAAGTGCTAATGTTACTGTATTATAGCCTCGGCTTCGAGTAGGTTTTATATTATATGAATATTTGCCGTAATCACTGCCACAGGCCAGTATTGTCACACTTTGCAGGATCGTCATGGTCAAGGTATCAAGCGAACGGTCACCACGCATTTCCGGGAAGCGGAAAGTTCCGACAATATCCACCTGGTCGCCAGGTTTAATCATATTATTAACCGAAGAGGTTGAATCGACGGAGATAGTAACCGCACGGACATCTGCCGGCATGTATCCTGCCAATCCTGAACGTCGCTGTGAAGCCTGTGCCAAGTCATCCCACTGTAGCACACTGTTTTTACGCATAGAAGTTTCAAGTTTGCGTCCAATAAGCAGTTTATACTGACTCCAGAGAATCTCTCTGGGATTCTGCCGCTCTTTACGCAACCGTTTGACCACCAGCATCGTGATATCTTTTTTCGCCAATACTTCACTGCCAGCAACATCACGGGTCAATTTAACCAATCTTTTTTCGACCGCACTGCCCGCTATTTTGCGCTTCGCTTCATTTATCTGAAGGAATGTCAATGCAAAGGCCACTACTCCGAAAAATACAGCGACAACCAGTAACAACTTCTGTCTCATGTTAAAACTCCCGGTTATACCCGTTCGGGTAAGATTTTAATTATACCCGTAACGAGTAGGTTCTAGTTAATTATTTCAGTTATTAAAGCTACAGATATTAAAAATACCAGAGAGCTATATCGAATATATATCCAGTAAGCTAAATGTCCAACATTTTTACACAGTGTCTGAACGAAAACTCTCAATTAAGTTAATTTATCTAAAATAAACCGGATGGAATTGGAAAAAAGCCGCAATAGAGATTAAATTTATGTGCTGGATGCTGGGTGAATACATCTCGAGACTCAACTGACCTTGTGTCAGTGGGGGCAAGTTGAAGTTTTATACACAATTGTAAGCGACCTCTATTTTCTTCTCACCGGAACTGCGATAACGGTTTCTGTGAGAAGAGAATACAGATACCTTTATCGAACAATTTTGACTTTAAATCAACTGGGACAAGCCCAGTTGAGAACAAATAAATTCAAGCTCAACGGATACAGTACCGGAGTTTGAAAATAAAAATAGAGAATTAACATTTATGGATTCAGTCGAAAAAAACCGCATTTCGAAAAAGAAGAGCTCAAACAACCGGGCAAAAAAAGTTTTTATGTTTATTCTGAAAGCCACTCTGGCCGTCGGGATAATAGTCTGGATGATTCACAACAACTATGACGCATTTATTAAACAGTTGGAAAAATTCAATTTCATCTGGCTTATTCCGGCCATAATCTGTTATTTTATTCATATCCTGGCCGGTTCATGGCGTTGGCATATTCTAACTAAAGTCATCGGCATCAATGTTCCATGGAAAGATGCATTTTTCATGAATTATAAAGCACTATTCTGGACGTTAATCATTCCCGGCGGCGCTATCGGTGGTGATCTTGCCAAAATCGGTATTCTCTCGTCACATACCCCGAAAGGATGCAAAGTAGAAGGGGCATTTACCATTCTAATGGATCGCATAACCGGAATGTTCGGCCTGTTTTCAACCGCGCTGGTGGTTACTGCAATTGCCTATCCAACGCTAACTAAATTACCGGATGGGATTATGAAAATAGCGATATTCGCCGTTATCTTAAGCAGTATCAGCGGTCTGGCTGCCGGTATTGCGATCTTCTGCCACCGCCAGCTGGAAAAAATCAAACCGATTGGGTATCTAATGAAACAGGCTGACCACTACAGTCACGGCACGCTATCCAGAATGACTGCGGCTACCGACCTTTACCGTAATGCCTGGAAGACGCTAATAATTGCCGTACTTGTCAGCATTATCTTTATTCATCTTAATCTGGTGCTGGCGGTTTATTTTATTACTCAGGGGCTCGGCATTACGACTTTAACCCCACTGATGTTAACCGCTGCGGTAATCGTCGGCAATATCGCCGGACTCATTCCGCTAAGCATCGCCGGTATCGGTATCCGTGACAGTTTTATCAAAGCAGTGCTTAATGGTAGCAATGTCAGTGATGGCAGTGCTACCGCGATTCCAATCCTCTATTCCGCCATGATTATCATGTGCAATATGGTCGGCGGTCTTTTTGTGATTTTCCATGCCGGCCAACCCATTGACAGCAAGTTACTGACTAAGGGATCACGTACAAGCGACCATTAAAAATTATTTCATCTGTCGCGCGAGCAGGTATTTCAGCCACTAATGCACTAATTCTAAAATTAGCGCATTCGCGGCTAACTTCTTTTACTTTTATTAATTACAGCAGAGCCGGTTATATTTAACGCAATTTGATTAGCAGTTCCAATGCCTCAATCCGCACTTTATCAGCAATTGTCCGGTCTTTTGGTGATGACCATTCCAATACCGATGCCTGTTTGGCGTTGAGCACTCTGGCCGGACCGGATTTCAACAGAGCTTCGGCTGTGGCAACTTCAGCCTGTTTTTCTCCACGTTGCTTAGCTTTTACAACTGCCGCTTTGAGCATCATGAAATATTCATAATCACGCACACTTTCAGCCACCGCTTCCATATATTTTGCCGGTGTGACCGAAGTTTCACCAAGGTAATATGGCACATAACTGACCCCTTTTTGCAGGTAAGGATTCCAAGAAGATTTTCCACCACCAGTATCGCCGAATGACCAGAAATGAGTGCTTTTTGCTCCGATCCTCAGGCATTCCCAACTCTGTAATAGAAAATATGAATAGGGATCAAGCAGGCGGCTCGGGCCACTGCATGAATATAACCATAAGGTCTGTTTCCCGGCACGTTTATTGTAAAAATCACGATAAACTTTGTTTTTCAAATATAGCGGACGATTCGGACAAAGTACGTCACTAATATCCAGCATCGCAACAGAATGTTTTGCCGGAGTTTTCCAGGTCGGATCTTCCCAGATAATAAATCCCGGTGCGGTCGCTTTGATAACTTTAGCCCAAGCAAGAATAATATCATCCTGCACCTTGCTATGCGGTTCGTCCACCAGCAACAGTGCCACTTGACTCGGTTTAATCCCCTGTTTAAGACAATGTTGCTGCCACCATTTAATCCAATTTGCAACGGCAACCTTAAAAACCGGCGAACTCATTTTAATGCCCCGAATGTTATCCTTGACATTCAGAAAAACGGCATAAATCCGAGCATCAGGCCACAATTTAAGCCATTTGTCAAAACGTTCCGTATTCGGTTTCACAGTCATTTTGCCAGTTTTATCAAAACTTCCCAGCGGCATTGTCGCAGGTGTTGCCCATGGTACATCGACATAACGCTCCTGCAGGTGTTTGATGACCTGCTTGATATTCCCTTTGTTAATGCCACGTGACGGCACATTGTCAGTATAATCACAACCCCCAACGTGTAGCTGTGGCCGCTTAGGGAAAGTCAATGGAGCCAGTTTTATCACTAACGGCACACTGGTTTTCCCGGCAGCTCCGGCATCAAGTATTAAATTGCCATGATAATTACCGGCAGCAATATTTTTTGAATCAGCCTGAATCCACAACTGACGTGTCATGCCGGGAATAACTGTCAATGGCTGTGATTTTTTTAACGGCACCAATGCCGCAGCAACCGGAATACCTTTCCTCGTGTCAACCCATTCAACTTGACTGAAGCTCAGCAATTTTGCCGGAATATTTCCACTGACTGAAAGTGATATTTTTGCAGTATCCGGCAGTGGGTTGGAGATGTTTATCACCGCTGAACGCGTCTCATTGCGCATCAGAGTGATTGTAACCGGTTTCAATGCTGTTTTCCGATCTGGTTCATCCCAGAATTTCAACATATCCCAACGTTCGGCATTATTGACCAAAAGCTGTTTCATACCCTGTTGACGCCAAACATCGGCACGAATCGCAATTAACTGTTCATGCCATGAATTGTAGGGAAAGACGGCACGAAATCCAGCGGCTTTGATCTTACTTGCCTGATTAAGTTTAGCACCCAAACTATTAGCTTTGGTCATCAATGTTTTCTTTGCCTGTTCATTGATGCTACTGTTCTTCACAGTTGTTTTAACTGAGGTTAAGTCCTGGTTAAAACGTTTTTTAATATAAGATGAAAATATCCTACTGTTAACATAAGTTTTAGGTGGAATCGCAATGCCGCGTGATGCAACTTTATACCTGTCTTGACCAAGAAAAACCTCTACTTCATCCACAAAGCTATAAGGGCCAGCAGAAACGGTCATAAATTTGACATAACGGCCATAAGTCTTAACAGCTTTAGTGGTATATTTAAAGATGGCATACTCGTCAGTTGCAGGCTTTTTCGCTACGTCTAATTCAACCAGGTCGCCAACTGGATAATAGTTTTTACCATCATCACTAACCATCAGCATAATTAGATTAGGCCATTCAACCCCTGCCCTGCCAGCCGCACAATTCCATGAAAAGCCACTGATCGGATAGACTTTGCCCAAGTCAACCGTAACTTCAACCGTTCCCGGCCGACTCCAGCCGACAGTCCCTTTCTGAGTCCAGAAAGAACCTTTGACATACTGACCATCCGTCAACTGTTTGTTATCGTCAGCATCCTTGCACAATTTATAATTCGGTTTTGGTGATAGCGTAAATTTCTTCCCCAGAGCAAGATTAGTTTCCTGTGCCACGAGACTGAGACTACACAACATAACCAACGCCATTAACCATGATAATTTTTTCATCTTTCCTGCTCCTTTTGTTTTTTTTATTCCATCACTTATCTTCATTGGAAAGTTCTATAATCTTCTGATAAAGACTTTCTGAAATCCTGTATCCTGAATCAATAAATTGATCCATTACTTCTGTTGTTGAACTTATAATTTCTTGCTCTTTTGCGGCAATGAGTACTCTTCCTGAGCCAAAAAATTTAAGTTTATGCATTTTGGCAACAGAACGACCACGTTTTTCATCTATTAACAATAGCATATCTTTTTTTATTGCCAAAGAAATTGCCTCCGCTTCTCCAGCATCCAATAATGCGGTAAATGGCTCACTTTTTGATACTTTTTCAACGACAATAAAACCAGCGTCTAGCCGCTTTCGTAATTCATTGCTGCCTCGCAGTCCTCGCGATATAGCCAATTCTTCGTAAACGGTCGGTGGAATAATTATCTGTTCAAACAATGCTTCAAGAATATAAAAATTCCCTGTTAAAGCAAAAATGATCAATGAACCGGCATCAGAAATAATAATTTCCATTATAGCTTAATCTTCATTTCACGGTCAAGATCAGCGGCAGAATAATCCATGCATTTTGCACTACTGTCAGTAAGAGACGCAAGAAATTCTTCAATCGTTAAATCAGCAATTTTTGCAGCTTTAGCAAGCGATATAATTCCTTTTTCATAAAGAGCAAGTGCTAAATCTTTATTGACGCCTAAATCAAATAATTTACGGGAGAAAGGGAAAGCAATAATCGATGGCTTACCATGTTTGGTTATTAAAGAAATATTTCCATTCTCTGCATCTTTAATCAATGCGCTTGATCTGACCCGTAAATCTCGTACAGAAAAAACATCTATTGCATTCATTAGTTTTACCTCTTTATATTAAAATGTTCTCACATAATGTAGCCATGTTTTGGAATAAATCAAACATAAGAGACAATTCCAAAAAATTTGAATATAGCCGACAGCACCGGAACATCGAACATTTAACATCGAATAATATCACCAATAACTTAAACTCAGATAGCCTCAGACCTGGCGTTTGAATCGGTAATTGGTTAAGTTTATCTTTTATCTAAGTAACTACGGATGGTCTGGGTTAATTGGATATGACGGCTCTCCGGCATATTAAAACGTTCGCCCAATTCTCGAATTATTTTTACCGCATGATCGATATCGCCACTGGCAAGGTCAACCGCAGTACGCCGAATAGAATATTTTATTTCGGGAATACGACAACGGTAACTGGTTAAAGTTGCATTACGTTCAGCTGGGGCATGGTCGAGCAATACATCTTCGACCTTACTCAAAGTGAATGTTATTTCAAGCAGTTCTTCTTCAAGCCCCAACTCTTCATAAAATTGACCAAAAAAGAAAATAGCTTCGCATACCAAGCGTACCAGTTCAGGGTAATGAACGTTAGCTGCGTCCAAAGTCGGTTGGATACGGTAATGAAAAAAACCGCTCTGAAACATTTGCCATAATTTAATTTTTTCTTGAGGCAGACAGCGTAGTGAGACATTAGATGAATATGCTTCATCAAGTTCACGTTTTGAAATAAAACTATTTTCACTCGCGATATAGAGCGAGTTGCGACAGGCCTTTTTCAATTCAGACAATGAAAATCTATTTTCAATATAGGTTGCAGGAGTAACCGCAATATCAATCTCAACCGCATTAGAATCAGGATGCTTTTTACGTTGAAAAAGCGCCCGTGAATGATTAAGCTGTTCAACAAAATGATTGCTCTCATCACCTTGTATTTGACGATCTTCATAGAGGATACCGCGAATCATTCGACCAAGAGTTTCTCGTTGATTACGCAATGAACACCGGATGATCCTATGGATCTCACTGGCACGATAAGCAGGTCGACTTGATGCATCAGCAGTACGGATATAAAATACCCCCTGTTGCAGTTCGTGTTCACAGCCCTGCGAACAGACATGTGGAATATCGTCAAAACGTTGAATAGCAAATATCGCATACTGTCTGCCATCAACCATAGGGCGTTCAATAGTAAAATTAATTTGTGGATCAGCATGTTTATTGATAAAATTACCTACAGTAGTCGGATCGAAGCTTCGTGACTCAGCTTCGCTCAAACCGGTAAAAATTGCGGGTTTGCCCGCGCTATCCTCGCCAACTCCGACCACGACATAACCGCCTTTAGTATTGGCTAAAGCCAAGCAGTGGCGAACAAATTTAGCTTTGCCCGCACGTGGTAGTCCTTTCCAGTTTTGTGCGGCCTTATAATCCAATTCTTCAGATTCAATGCCGCGATAAATTAAATCCGACCAATTAATGTTAATTTGTAGATTCATAAATTTAAAAAATCCAATTAATATGATAAGGTTATTTTCTAATTTCTACTGCTGGCTTAGCTTAAGCACTTTATCATATTCTTCGCTTGTTATTTTAATAACAGTAATTCTCTTTTGGTTAATAATATTTGAGTTCATTAAGACGACATCAGTTTTAAATTCAGAATAGCTGACAGAGTGTGCGAATGTTGTAACTGGAACTAAATCTATAGCCAGCCAATTATTACTGCTTGTTTTATCATTAAAACAGGTATCTTTTACCTGCATTGTTCCGTAAATCATTCTTCCGGCACTGCTACTATACCAAAGAGCCATATCGTCTTTGCTCATTTGTGCAATATTTTTCTTTGCCACATAACTTCTAATGCCGTATAAGTTAAATACATTGGACATCAAAATATCTTCCCACTTTCTAGTTCTGAAAGGCGATCTGATAAACCAATATTTCATTCTTTGATCCCCTGACAGATATAGTAAAACGCTTCCGGTAAGACCAGCTTCAGTCTTTGCAAAAATTTGTATTGTTCAGGTAATGTAACATCTTTTATCTGGTTGATTTTATCAGCAGAATATTTGATCTCAGCTAAAGATATAGTTCTATTCTTTTTTATAGCATTTGCAATAAAAAAGGCTTTCGAAGCGGCAATTTTAGCTTCATTATTAATGCTGAATTGAACATTAAGCAGATGACTTGTCAAGCTTCTTAAACCTTCCTCAATATTGTCAGTATCTTTTCTTGCTTTAAAACCTCTTAGTTTTGTGAGGCAGATAAGTTCAGACATGTCTATTGTATCATTTAGGACTGCTTCTTGGGTAAAAATATTGTCTTGATAAAAATTTTCCTTCTCAAAGTTTTTCTGATAAGCAATTTTAACCTTATCAAAATCTGTTGCTATATTAAAGAGTTCACCTACATCAAAAAGTTGCTTAACCACCTGCATCTTCATACTATGCCCTTTGGCGGTTACAAATGGAACTCCACTGGTGTGTGGAGCAAATGCGGTCAATTTATCTCCAAACAAACCCTCAATAGTTGGAACTTTAACCGTGAGCTCTGTTTCAATCTCTATAAAATCACCTTTGATTGCTTTCAACTCGATAAATGGTATAAAATCAGGATCATCAAGCACAATGTCAAGCAGGATGTACTCTTCGTCGCCGGATATATTTGAATTATAAAAAAACTTGAAATGCCGACGATTAGGTAGCCCTCTAGCACCACCGCGTTGGTTTTCCTTAAATCCAGTAAAAGGGCTATTGCCCGGAATAGTTGCTATTCTTTCTATAAACTCATCAATATTCCCACCAAGGACGATATCAATATCGATAGAAAGTCGTTTGATTGTTGGAAGATGTAAAAGCAGGCTGGTTCCACCTTTAAAGACAAAATTTTCCTCTAATTGAACAAGATAACCGAGCAGGGCAAAGGCGTGAACTGTTTTTTCGACTAATGTCGTGTCGCCTGATAATGCACTCGCTTTAGATTTCAGCCAATCTTCAGTAAAACATCTGTCTGCTATAAGTTTTTCCATTAAACAACTATCTCCATCTTTTCATTTACTTTGGCTTGGTTGATAAAATTAAGAATTATTCATCATGCTTTTGGCACTGAAACAGGTAACTATCTCCGTTTTTATATTTTTTCGGAATTAGTTACCTTGTTTGAGACTTCCATTTTCCGTTCTTTTGCATAAGAAAACAGTTCTGAAATGTTAATTCTCCCTGCGGTTACAGCGTTTTTAACAACATCTTCGGCTTCCGGTTTATCCATTATATACAGTTTTTTATTTTCAATTAAAAAATCTACTAGAATTTTTTCTATGGATGAACAGTTATCAACCGTATTTGGTTGTTTGGCTATTGTCGGACGAATAACTACTGTTTTGTCAGTAATGGTAAATTGTTTTTCAATTTCGGCTTTATTGGGATTTTCATAGACATGGTACCCCTTGGTTCTCAATAATTCTGCCAGATTTCGCATATAATCGGTATCGGTATAGACAAAGGTGATGAATTTAGCCAGTAAATGATGGGTGAAAGGATTTAACTGTTCACTACTCCAGCAGGAAACAGGCAATAAAGGGAAGTCCTTTTTTATTTTGAGAACAATTGACTGAATCGGCTTTGTATTGAGCTTGAAAGGCTCTTTTATAGTAGAGTACCACCCCCTGCCGGCATCAAAAACTGTCCCGTTTTTTGTAAGCTCAAAGATATATTTCTTAAACAATGCCGGTGTAATATCTATTTTTTCTTTTTCAAGCAGGGATTTAATCTCTTCGTAGGAAAAATAGTTTTTCTTTTTTTTTAGTTTTTCTATAACGTCGTATTTGAGACCCGCTTTTTTTGTCTGCTTTAAATTCGGATATCGACGGGCATACCAATTTTCTACCTCGGTGATATCATCTTCATTTAAGCCGTAGGCTTCATAAACCAAGCGATCTATTTCTATCTGTTTATTATCGGCAAAATTATAATCAATATTTGATTTTTGTATATTAATAACATTCTTAACCAACTTTTCTATTTTAATATTAGATGTATCTTTTACTATTAAACTTTTTAAATCATCAATTCCAAAATTAATAGTATGATTTATATAGTTTCTCATAAATAATTTTGAAAGTTTTGAATTAAGAAATCCAAGCCAATAATAAATGGGAGAATTTTTATTAATTAGAATACGTGATGATGCATTAAGAAATATAGGACCACTTGCAACTCTAAAGGTAGGACAATATTGTCCAGCAAATGAAAAGGATATTTGATTTCCCAATGGCTGAAATCTAAATTCTTCATTGGCTAAATCAGAATGTTTCTCATTTTTCATTGCTTTTACAGCTGTATCTGACCAATCAATGACAATATTAGATGGACTTTGATAATAACATGGTAACACGCCAGTTTGAGTATCAGACGGCATACCCATCTCAAACCGAACAAAACATTTCTTATCTTTAATTCCATTCAACTTATCCTCTTTTGGCAATGCTTCAGCATCTTTATTGCTAAGTAAATAATCTTCTGAAATTTTCGTAAAACTTTTTTGTGCGTCACCTATAATGCGAAGATATTTTTTATTAGAACCTGTTTTTATGCCTGATACTACTTTAAATAATCCTATATTTAGCCATTTTTTACTTTTCCCCATGCCTGAATATTCATCACCAAATTGTACAAAACCTTTTCCGTGTTTGGTCTTTTGAAAAACAAACAACTTTGGGCTTGCGACAAAAAACGGCAGATTGCTATTGATATTAATTAAATTTTGCGGATAAGTATAAATAGCATATTCGGTACTGCTTTCACTTGTCCAGTCATCGCCTTGCATTTTGAGTACCGGTTGTTTGTCGCCTTCGGTTGCGATATCTGGTGTTATTTCCGTTTCTGTAGTGTGATAAAGCAGTTCAACAAACCGGTCATGGTTATCATGGATACTGACTGTTGTTAAATCAGCCATGGTACATTTGTGGCTCGCCTCAATTGATTGTGCAGTAATATTTTCAGCAGCTTTTTTCTCGCATAAAATAATGGCGGTATTTACAGTCGCCTTGAAGGTATCAGGATGTACTCTGATCATTTTATGAATTTTATTTTTCATCATCTGTGTTCTTAATTGCAGGTGGCTTTTGATCGTCATAAATGTATCGCTAACGATGTAACTAAGAATTCCGTCTATTTTAAGTGGAGTTGCCCTGCCTTCAGATAGCTTGGCAGAATATCCATTGCCTAGAAACCGTGCGATAAAAGCCCCGTAGGGGTCTTTACTGCCTAGTCCCAGGTGTTTTTTTACTTCATCGGGGATTTTCTCTCCACCGTAAGGTGGATTGCCGATAACAATATCAAAGCCACTGCCTTTAAGTTCAGGATAAAAAATATCCATATCAAAAAACGGAGCAGAGAGGTTGCCGTGTTTAAACCATTCTTCGAGATATTTCCTATTCAATAATTCTTTGCTCGCATTATCTATTATTTTTTTACCGGTTATTTCCTGGGCAAAATCAGGATATACAGCATGAAGTGATTCAACAATAGTGGCAAGCAAGTCATTTTTCTGGCTATTCGTCAAATTGTTATTCTGGTAATATTCATCTTTTGCTTCAATCAGAGTAGCGATAGTTTGTTCGGTAAATATATCTCGCTGAATATCAGTATCTTTAAGAGTATTTGCACAGATAATCTTGGTTTCCAGATTTGGTAACGGCGAGATATGGTAATTATGTTTTGTATCTTTTAAATCAATATCCTGTTCTATCAGCAGTGAGATAAAAAAGCGTAATTTAGAAATCATTATAGCCATCGGCTGAATGTCTACGCTGTAGATGCTGTTTCTTATTATACCCAGTTTACGAGCATAATTTATTTCATGTCTAATAAGCTCCTGTTTAGTTTGCTCGCGTAATTCTATCGGCAAACGGTGTAGCTGTTTTTCAATCCATAAATGGTTGTTTTTATCAACAACGTTTAAAATACGCACCAGTTTATGTAAAACCCCCATTGGGAAGGCACCGGAACCGCAGGCAGGATCTAGAACTTTAATTTCATCAATTGCCTGAACAATAAGTTGCCTGAACTTTATATTGTCTGTACTTTTTTCATAATAGACAAGGGTTTTAAGTTCTCTAGTGTCAAAATCATATTTTTTCAAGAAATTCGTAAAATAGAGCAGCAGCGATTCATTTACCATATAATCAATTATTTTTCTTGGAGTATAAAATGAGCCAGTTGCTTTTCTGGCGGATTTGGAAATCGTATCATTGGGATCAATTTCCGCCAGTAAATTTTCAAAGATCAGACCGAGCAGTTCAGGGTCAAGCGCGACCTCTTCTTCAAACGAAGTGTTTTCGTCAACGGTGAATTTGTATTGTTCAAATATTTTATTTATCCCCTTGGTTTTTTTCTCTTTTTTATCAACTTTTACTTTAATTTCTTCGGCGTAAAAAAGTTCGTTGGGAATTTTTATTTTGCAATCATCAATCCTGTCATTGCAGTTATCCTCTTCCAGCTTTTCAAATAAACCCCCGTTAAGATAGGGAATCTTTTTAAAGATATCTGAATCAATAGATAATTTTTTTTCATAATAAAAATTTTTCCGCTCTTTGGGCTGAGTATTGAGAGAAGCAAAGAAAATATTTTGCAGAATATATCTATAATATGAGTTTTTTTCTAAAAAGTCTTTTTTGTTGTATTGTTCTTTAAAAAGCAGATCAGCTTTGGCAATCTCAATTTCTAAAAGTTGTTTATCTATCAACCCCATTTCTTTCAAAAACCAACTGAACAGGAGCCGACTGATAAGTCTAACTGCAAAATGTTTAACATTTTCTTTATCATCTTTATAAAATTCTGGTTTTATCGGTAGTTTGATTTTGTTTAGAGCATAGTAATACCAAGTTGAAACTTCCTGATAGAATCTTTCGTTGAGTTTTTTTAGATCCAGAGTTTTCTGCCACGCTTGCTGCAGTTCGGTAAAATTTGTTACCGAATACTCTTGTCTTAACTCTTCCAGGCTCAGATCAAACAGAATATCAATATGAGCCCGGTGCGGGTTCTTAATATTGATATCTTTAATGAGTGTAACTTTTTCCAGTACATCGCGACTGGCATCTTTTTTATTCAGTCGGCGCTTAATAATCGAAAGGGTTACATTATCACCGTTTTTAAATAACAGCATAACCGGCATGGAAAAAATATGGTTCACCTGCCGGGTAATATCGGAGATAGTTGTTCGAGTATAATTTTGTGCTTTCAGTTCAATAGCCATAAAGAGATATGAGTAAATTTCTGTATTATCAAAATTACCGGTATCAAACATATCTGCCTGATGGCTCATTTCTCTGTCGGTAAGCTGAAAAAGAAGTTCTATCGTTTGCCAATGGGTGGTTTGAGCTTTTTCTTTAAATTTTGCCAGGTTGGTAATATTATCGTTTTGAGTTAGAAAGTTCTGTTCAAATTCTGTAAATGTCGGTTTGTCTAACCTGCTTTGCCTTGTGGTATTATAGCCAAGGGTATTAAACAGATTTATAGAACTTTCAAATAAATCAGTTGAATCTATTTTTTTGATTGCATTGGCAATGTTGCTCAAGTTTTCAGTTTTATCCATCTATATTTACCTTTTATATTAGCCATAAATGCACTGATATTTTTTACCTTATTATCAGCCATGTAATCAGTTCAAATGATTCTCCACCATCGTCCGGTTTCGCTCCGGCAATAAGCTGTGCATGACGATTATTGGTTAAACGAATACTAGCCCTTTTCTTAAATATTCTGTTAATCTCCGCAACTGCCGTTTTTAATAAATTATTATATGAACTCATATCGGAACCATTAGCTGTTTCATCATTAAAAATATCGCATAGGTTATTGTATGGAATTTCTTTACCAACCGACAGTAATCTAAAAATTTCAAGGATCTGTTTGGGATGGGTATAATTAAAGCGAACTGTATTATCATTGCGAATATAAACTAGAAAATATGGCGATAGAGGATTGACCGTTTCGGCACCCTCTATGGCTACTTTTTGTTTCAAGCAGTAGATAACCCCCGGTCTCATAATCTCTTTTGCTGCATTACTGATATCGTTGTTTTTCAGCATAGCAGAATATTCACCAGACGGGGAAGGAACAACAGCATAAAGCCCTAATGGTGACTTTTGCAGACGTTCTCTATTTTTTTCGATATAGTTTGTAAGTTCTATCCTAAAATCATCAAGAGTAAATTCGCTTAGAGAGATATTTTCTTCCAATTCTTCTAAATCAAGCACCTCTTTTTGCAGTTTTTTAAGCTGACGATTTCTGAATTTAAGATCTTCTTCTATTAAATCTTTAAGCTGGTCGGTCTCTAACAGGTTTTCTTCGCCGGTTGCGGTAATATCTACAAGTGCCATCCGAGCCTCTACGCGATCTTTTAGATTTATATAGTTATTTAAATCATCAGTAGGCCAAAAATTCATAAGCTGAATTTTACTGTTTTTACTGCCGAGGCGATCTATACGTCCAAAGCGCTGGATAATCCTTACAGGGTTCCAATGAATATCATAATTGACCAGGTAGTCGCAATCCTGTAAATTCTGACCTTCTGAAATACAGTCTGTTGCAATAAGAATATCGATCTCTTCATCTTGTGGCATCTCTTTAATTTTGTTTCTGTTTTTGGCAAGTGGAGAGAAATTTGTTAGAATATGGTTAAAATCACTTTTCCCAAGGGTTGTTTTATTGGTCTTTGTTCCGGTAACAAGAGCAATATGCAGGTTAAGTTCATGATGAATAAAATCTTTTAAGTTATCATGGAGATATTCTGCCGTATCCGAAAATGCGGTAAAAATCACCACTTTTTTATTGCCATCATTCAACGGATTTTCAATTTTATTTCTGATAATATTTTTTAATTCATAGAGTTTTTTGTCTCTATCGGGCGTGACCGACTTTGCAGAGTTTTTTAACAGAACAAGCGCGTCTTTGTCACTTTTTAAATCTTTAAGCCATAATTTCAGATCAAGATGATTAAGGTTGTACTTAAGTTTTTTCCCAATACTATTGGCTTCATTAAGTTCATCGTCTTCATGATCCTCGGCTTCAGGCGGTTCAATTTCCGCCTTTTCAGGTTGCTCTTTATTGAATTTTTTTATTCTTGTTGTGAGGGTGTTTATTTTTTCAATTGTTCTTTCCATAGAAATTTCAAAAGATTTAATAGAACTTTCTAGCCGTTTAAGAAAATTTATCTTCATCATGCCAATTAAAAAATGTTCACGATTTTCCTGGGTAAAAGCTACTACTTTGGCTTCTCCAGCCAGCTTTGCATAATGTTCTTTATAACCTTTTTTAACGTAAGCCGCAGGATTAAATAGAGATAATTTGTAAGTCATTATTTCTTTATTGATTTTGTCATAAGATGGGAATTCATCCTTTATGTCAATTTCCGGTGCTTGGGAAATAACCGGAAGTCGTTTGGGAAATGCCCCAATCCGTTTCATCTCTTCTTTGTAATAGACTTCTATATGTTTTCTTGAACGGGCAATGGTTAATTCATCAAGAAGTTTAAAAAATGATGAATCTAATCGTTCCATCAAATCTTTAACATTTCTTTTACTGTTTTTCTTAGGATCTGCCCAGTGGGTAAAAACCGTCTGTGCATTTTTTATTGTCTGTGCAAGATTTTTAACTCCGGTTTGTTCTGAAAAAGCGTTTTCTTTCCCTCCGGAAATAAAATAAAGCTGATTTCTTAAGTCTTTAAGATTGTTATTTACCGGTGTTGCTGAGAGCAGCAGTACTTTGGTTTTTCTACCTGAATTTATAATATCATCCATCAATTTTGCATAGCGGCTTTTCCTGATGATATTACCCTCTTCATCCTTTTTGCCTTTACTATTATTCCTGAAATTATGTGATTCATCTATAACCACAAGGTCAAAGTTCCCCCAGTTTAAAGTAGACAGCTCTATACTGCCCATTGTTTTTCCGCTTTCACGACTTAAATCTGTATGACTTAAGACAGTATAGCCCAAACGATCTTCAAGTAAAGGGTTCAAAAGACTGTTATTCTGAGCCTGATAGACTGTCCAGTTATCACTTAATTTTTTCGGACATAAAACAAGTACCCTATAGTTAAGAAGCTCGAAATATTTAATAACCGCCAAAGCTTCGAAGGTTTTTCCCAAACCGACACTATCAGCAATAATACATCCATTATGACGCTGTATTTTATTTACAATTCCTTTGACCGCATCTTTCTGAAAAGAGTAGAGTATCTTCCATATTTTAGTTTCAAAGAAACCGATTTCTTCATTCAACAGCCCACTCTGATTCTGTTCAGAAAGGAATCTATCGAATAGGTGATAAAGTGTTTTAAAATAGATGAATTCAGGTTCATTTTCGCTATAAAGTTGCTCTAGATATTTTAGAACTTCATCTTTTACATCTTCCACAAGCCCCGTGTCGTCATTCCATATCTCATCGAACCAGTTTTTAAGGTCTGTTCTGTCTCTGTCATCAGTAATTTCCATGTTTAGTTCAATGTTTGGACTGCCCCCGAGACCTAATCCGTTAACAGTAAAATTTGAACTTCCAAGTATGGCTTTCTGTATTCCATTTTTGTTTTGTACATGATACATTTTCCCATGGAGAAAATTTGGTTTAACCATAGATTTGATATTAACTTTTTGGGTAATCCACGTTGAACATTCCTTGGCTACCGCTTTTTGCTCCAAGCGACTTGCTAGTGGGATAATCAGTTTATCATCTTCAATTTTGAATTCTTTATAATTTTTACCGTCTGGATCAATGGTTTTGAGAAATGTAGGTTCTCCGAATAGAAAATCAAGATTTTCAATATTATCCAGTTGTTCTTGTAAGTTTTTATAGGCATATATAGTAAAATAGGCAGAGACAATCGACAATTTACTACCTGTTGCAATCTGTTCTCTTAGAAAATTACCGACACTCCCTCGTGTTCGGTTATCTTTTATTGCTGATGATAATACATTATGTGAATTTTCTTTCAAACTTATGATCCCTATTTTTACTTCCATATTTCAGTAATTTAAAGTATTTTTGAGCAATCGCCTATTGGGGATTTAGCCAGAGAACAGGTAATGCTGTTCTAATATTGCTCATATTAAATAAAAATCAACTGGGTTTCATTAAATAGATGTTATACCAATCATTGTTCTTTTTTAGTTAGTTTATCTGTCAATTAATGCTCAGACAGAAAGAGTAAAATCAACCTAGACGCGGTATTCATATTGCACTTGGTTGTGATAAAACTAGAGTTTTCATCAACAGTTGCTTGTAATTGTTATTGAAACAAATAGATTCATAATAACAGTAGCAACTCACATGTGTCCTAACAATTTTTAAAAAAGATTAAAAAGAGAGTGGAGCAACCTTATCCGTAAAGTATATTACGGTAACTCAAAAAAAGGAGGACTCCACAATGATAAATACATCGTTAAGTTTGT
>JAKIUY010000052.1 GCA_021647315.1 Victivallaceae bacterium | reverse complement strand
CATCTCCTACGGAGATTTTTATGCGCTTTTTTTAAGAGTTGAAGCTGGCGCTTCAAAAATACAATGCTAAATTAAATTTATCATATCATAGGAAAAAATCATTTACACAAAATTATGGACTCACCCTGAAGAAATTAACAAGCTGTTTTAAAGGCTTGTCAAAGCCTTCAAAACCAATCTTCATTAACTTCATTACCTTGTGTGATCATAAATCCTTAGCGTCTTTGCGTCTTAGCGAGAGTTAAAATTACGCTACTTGCTTGAATTCGATGATTGGCAGATGCTTTCTACCGTCAAGAAAAGATAGTTCCAGTTTCAGCTTCGGAATATCAGAACCTCGTTTATGTATCTTTTTTTCTATCGGCGGCGAATGATTATAAACCTCTTCAGGAGTCCGAGCATCAAGATATTCATGCGGTCGATATTGATTGTACCAGATAAAATACAACGCCACTTCATGCCGCATATCATCCAGAGTAAGCGGTACACTGATAAGGTTGGTACATTCTATTTGAGTGATTTGATAAAGCGTTCAGTAATAGCAATACTGCCATGTTTGCCAACAGCCCCGAACCTTGGGTTGATATTTTTATCCGCACACCAGCCTTTGTAGTGATTGCAGAAAAACTGTCTGCCCTTATCAGAGATAATATATTTCGGAGCTTTAGCAGTTTGTTCAACAGCATTATCAAGCACAGCAGTTACCTCTTTGGAAGTCGGCTGTTCTCTGAACACCGCAAAGCCAACCGCTTTACGGGAAAAATGATCAACAATAACCATTACCCACCAACAGAACGGCCAGCATTGCGGCAGCGCATTAGGCCGCCATGAAGTCCATAATCCACCACCAGTTCCTGACGACGGTAAGATCAACCGTCCAGGTATGTCCGGGATGCTTTGATTTGATTGCTCTGAGTTCACCATCAGCGGATTGTTCAACTTCAGGTTCCGGCGGCTTGTCCGGCGGTTCATTTTTGATATATCGACCAACCGTGGTTGCGGCAAGATAGAGCCCTGAACGGGTAAAATATTCGGCAATCTTCTTTTTACCAAGTCTTGGCACGAGACTTTTGAGCTGTTGAGTAACATACTGCAAATATGCCGGGTATCTGTTCCACGGTATTGGAATTTTTATCAGGGAATCATCATCAATACGTTTCAGCCATGCAGCAATAGTTTCAACGGAGATTTGAAAAGCTTCAGCAGCTTGTTTAAGGTTCCAGCCGCAGGCCGCTTTATGATTGAGAATCTCCATCCGTTCAGTTGGCAGATAGTGAGGTCTATTTTTCGCCGGAACCCGGCTGAACCGCAATGAGACTATCCGCAATTGATTCTCTTTAAGCGCGAGTTCAGTCTGTAATTTATCAATCTCTCCTTTCAATCTCACTGTTTGAATATCAGAATCAGCAGTTCGGCTCCATGCACAGATGATGTCAAAATGAGCCAGTGAAACAGCATGAATCATCGCCCGTCGAATTAAGTTAGGCCAGTCTTTCGGCAGCGGAATATCTTTAGCATTCATAGCAACACCCTTTATGCAAAATCATACCCATTATGGGTAGTTTTTAGTTAGTTTATACGGCAAATCAGGCTCAGATATACAGAATAAATGTTTAAAATTACTAAAGAAGAATTTAATAACTTGATATTCCAAACTGGAACATCAAGATGGGGTGGAACCCGAAAACCTCCACGTGTTTTCACTGAACAAGGCATAGCAATGCTTTCAGGTATACTAAAAAGTCAACGTGCCGTAAAAGTTAATATTGCGATAATGCGAGCTTTTGTAAAAATGCGTGAACTGCTTTTGAATAACAGTAAAATGGCAGAACAGTTAAAAGAGATTGAAGATCGAATGGACAGGCAGGAAATGAATACCATCATTATCATGGATAAACTGCGAGCATTGACTAATCCAGTAGAGAAGAAAACACGAAAAATAGGCTTTGATACAAAAAAATAATCTATGGCATGTCGAAAGTTACAACTACAGGATTATTTCAAGTTGATAAAACCTGTAAATAATCTTTTTACTGAATGCTGCGGAGCAGGATTTACTACTGATATTTTTAATAATACGACAACCACTATTTACGATTCAAGAGGAAATGTAATTGAAACAATCTCCTCCGCTGGTACACGTTCAAGAAAAGTATATGATGCCGCCGGTCGGGTGCTGGTCTTCACCGATTGAAACTACAAACGGTGAATTTAGTTGAATTTAGGGGCGGTACAGGTCTCTATCGGCAAGGTGGTCGGTAGGCACAGGCACTGAAGCTCATCAGAGCTACAGGCTGTTCTTTTTTCTCTCCAACCATAAGCTTACCAAACAAACGTCCGCTTGATTTTTTTTAAACCGCAATTATTGTTAATCTAATAGGAAATTGTATTTTCATTAGTAGTTTGCGATGTCCCGGTGCAAAGTCTATCCCTTTGGGGATTAACTGCTATGCGCCTGGAAGTCGCAGGGTACTGTTTTAAGTTCCGGTGCAGCCGGTTATATTCATTAATAAAGGCGATTTTAAAACAGTAACCGTAGGGGAGACAAGTTGAAAGATATCATTGAAAAGGTATGTCGTCCGACAGTCCTAGTTGAGGACAGTCACTTTTTGATCAAATTTGCGGAGTCAAAAGCTGAAATTAAGGCGGCACAGCATTTGCGCTATAAAGTATTTCACCTGGAGCAGGGCCATGGAAAAGATTCCTTTGATCCCGCCGGCATTGATGCCGATAAATTTGATGAATTCTGCCTGCATCTGGTCGTCGTAGAAAAAGCAGACAATAAAATCGTCGGCACCTATCGTGTTCATCCTGGAGCTATTGCTGAAGCTAACCTCGGATTGTATACCGCTACTGAATATGAGTTGGCTGGGATTGATAACATCATTAACGAGGCAGTTGAAGTTGGACGTTCATGTGTTTGTCCCCAATACCGTAACGGCACAGTTGTCGCCCTTTTATGGGCAGGTATTGCGCAAATCATGGTACGCGGTGACTTTCGCTATCTGCTTGGCTGTGTCAGTTTGGAAACGGCGGAACCTGCAGTAGGCTGGGCACTCTACCACTATTTTTGTCAACGTGGTCAGGTGACTGAAACTATTACTGCTAAGCCTAAAGTAAATTTGATGATGGAAAAAGTCGAACAGCTGAAAGTTGACCGTTTAACAGCAACTCCAATGCGCAAATATATTCCACCTCTGTTCCGTGGTTATATCAGGTTGGGGGCGAAAATTTGCGGGGAACCGGTTTTTGATCAAGCTTTCGGCACGATTGATTTTTTAGTCCTGCTCGACTTGCAGTTGATGCCTGAAAAATATTTTAAACATTTCAAAATGCGGTAAATATATGTTAATAATTAGATTTATATTCAGAATGCTGTTACTCGCTATCTGGCTGCCGATTATCGGGGTTATTACGTTCTTTCTGCAATTCGGTGGTTGGGGTGGCATTAAACGCGCCACGCAATGTGGCAAACTGTGGGGTATAGGTATTTGCTATATTCTCGGGGTTAAAATCAGGGTGCATGGTAATAGAAGTGCTTTCAAGGGTGGCTTGATTATCTCAAATCATGTTGGTTTGCTGGATATTCCAATTCACGCATCAATATTCCCGATTCGTTTTGCATCGCGAGGTGACTTGCGACATTGGCCAATATTCGGCTGGTATTTGCGCGTCAGTCGAGCTATCTGGATTGATCGCAGCTCCACACAAAAATCATTGCATGTCGCGGAACAGTTCAAACAGACAATGGAACATGGCATCCCGTTATTGGTTTATCCTGAAGGCACCAGTAGTTCAGGGAAAGAAGGTTTACTGCCATTCAAATCAACCCCGTTTGAAGCAGCAACGAAGGGCGATTTCCCAATACTGCCAGTTCTGAGTTTTTTTCGTGAAGTAGACCGCAACCGGGTGGTTGCCTGGTATGGTGATATGCGTCTGCTGCCACACTGTATGCGCCTCATCGGCTACCGCCGGATTGAAGTTGATATTTATATCTTACCGGTAATTCATCCAGCAGGCAGAAATCGTAAGGATGTGGCACAGGCAGCCCACGATTTAATGGAAGCAGAATACTGGGAAACAGACGTTCGTCTGAATGACTCCACTTTGCGGTAAGGGTGCAGGCAAAACAAGAGCGGGTTTGCGCTCGTCTGAACTCCTGCTTTGTTTAAAAATACAGGTAATGCGCGAATTTTGAAATTATTCAGTCACTACACGATAGTTGAGTTGAAAAGAAATTTGTAACTGATATATTCCATATTATCGCAGATCATAAATTAAGATATTTGTTTATCCTGGAGAGTTACTATGAAAATAATTATTATGTCATTCACTGATGCCTGGGAGATGTTGTTGGAACTGCCTTTACCCAGAAGAATCACCGACTTTGCCGAATCTGTCGCTGATCGTGAAGACCCGGAAGCTCTATTAACTCAGCTCTGGTTTCCTGTCATTGCTGTCATCGGCAGTATCGTCATTATTGCCTTGGCAATGTTACTGAGCAATCTTGCCACTGTCCCCGCCGCGCTCATTTTCGCGTTTGTGATGACACTGCTTTCAGAATTGCGTGACAAAGGACATGCCACCGGAACGCTTGCGTCATTGTGTATTCTCAAGGCAGAAGGACATTCCATCTCGGAAACTCTATTCAATCTTAATGCTGATCTACGAACCATGAACGGTGCTATCGGTGCCATGGTGTTGACTTTGACTATTCTGCTGAAATTTTCATGTTTTTTCCTTATGTCATTCTACGGATTTGCCTTTTGGATTCTTCCGACTTTGGTGCTTGGTTACGCAATGCAGGCTGAATTAGCAACATTACCGGCAGTAAGGAGCGGTGAACCGTTTCTTAATATCAATGAGACGCAACGCTTCTATGTCTGGGGAATTACAATATTTTTTATCCTGTTTATTCTGCTGAAAGCACCAACTTTGGCTCTGCTGGCGTTAGGAACTGTTTTTGTCGCCGCAATGTCAATGAAAAGATTCAGTGAAAATCATCTTGGCGGCATCACCGGCAATGCGATTACCCTGATCGGCTATATGACCGAACTTGCAGTTTTGGCCTTGGGTGCCGTGTGTCTGAGTGGATAGCAGAGGTGTAGGAGAAATGAGAGATCCGTCGTCGCTCTTCACAAGCTATGCCGTGACAAGCGGGGAATCGGAGAGACGGGCTTGTATGAGCAATTCCTTGTGGTTGCCCCGATATGATAAATAACGGGAAATGGGCTCTAATACCGTTTTGCAATCTAAAAGATATTAAAGAGCTACGCAGTTGAACTTAAACAAGCACAGTAAACTAGCTAAAAGAATGCACTTGTATATAAGGGCTCACAAAAAAATTATGCTTGAAATTATTTTAATAACCGGTGGCTGCCGGAGTGGAAAATCAAATTATGCGGTACAATTAGCGGAAGCTGCCGGTTCCCATATAACCTTTATCGCCACGGCAGAAGCCCTTGACGATGAGATGGAACAACGCATTGCCAGACATCAGGCTGAACGACCTGCGGCATGGGGATTAATCGAAGAGCCGCTCAAACTTGCCGAAGCCATAAAGAACGGCCTTGAACAGTCAGAAACTGTTATCGTTGACTGCCTAACATTATGGGTCTCAAATCTGCTGTTCAAAGAAAAGATAAAAGACGAAACAACCGTTACCATACGTATCAAACAGGTTCTCAAAAATATTGAACACTGTTCGGGCAGTGTCATCTTTGTCACCAATGAAGTCGGACTTGGCATTGTTCCGGCCGCTGAACTGACCCGACTCTATCGCGACTGTATCGGCCGAGTCAATCAATGCATCGGACGCAAAGCAGATAAACTCTTCTTTATGATCAGCGGAGTCCCACAGCAGATAAAAGGAAAAGAGTAGGCGGTCTACGGTCATCGGTATTCAGCTTGTTACGATAAAACAATAGAGAGAGGCAATTGCTTCGTCCGTCACTGTGTTCCCGGAGCGAGATGCATCCGAAGGATGCCATTTCCCTGGGTTTATCTCTGAGAAAACGTGGGTGCTTATGCACAAAGTCTTGCGTATTTTTTTGTTGAGCCCACTATAAATTTGTCTTTAAAGAAAAACATGCTCTATTAAAGTCAGAGTGTTTTAACAACTACAAACAATAAGGTGTTAATATGAATTGCTTGCCTCAAAAACTTATGTTGGGTGTTGCCGGTTTAGCTATTGCCGCGGGCACTGTCGTTAGTGCAGAAAATCTTGTAAAAGCCGGTGATGCTGGAAATGTCGCCTCAGTAAAAAAATGGCACAAGAAATTAATACAGAATACTCAGGATAAAGTTACCGGCAAGAGTAGTTTTCAGGGAAATGTAAAAAATATTTGGGCATATTCTCCGGGTTTTATTGAAATTGACCCGACAAAAGCATATAAATTATCCGGTTCGCTCAAGTCTATTGGCAAAGATAAAGGACGTGCTTATTTGGGTCTTGTAATGTGTGATGCAAAAAAGAGAACAATACAGCGTCCCTATGTCACTATAAAAAAAGGCTCATTTACTCAGCTTGCGACAGATGCCAAAGTTGGAGATAAAGTATTAAAACTGACAGACTGTACTAACTGGAATAAAAAAGCTTCATCAAGAACAATCATAGCTTTTGGTGCCAAAAAAGATTTCTCTGATCTTCCTAACCACAATCTTTCTCCTGCAATAATTAAGCTTGAAAAGAAAGCTGATATTTATGAAGTTACCTTGAAAAGCCCGCTTAAAAAAGCTTACCCTGCCGGCACTGAAGTTAGACAGCATTATAACTTCGGCGGCTATCAGTATTGTGCT
The DNA here is from genome assembly GCA_021647315.1 of Victivallaceae bacterium. Classification (GTDB taxonomy): domain Bacteria; phylum Verrucomicrobiota; class Lentisphaeria; order Victivallales; family Victivallaceae; genus JAKIUY01. The sequence continues at coordinate 25,257 of JAKIUY010000052.1, read as the reverse complement.
GCTTCCAGCAAATTGGTCCCGAACAAATGGACAAAATATAGTGGTGTCGTTAAAGATCTGGCAAAATCCGGAGCCCCTAACAAGCAATTTTGGCCAGGAACTAAATATGCCAGAGTTGTAGTTATACTTAACTATCAAGCTAAGCAGGGCAGTGATTGTAAAACATTATTCGATGATATTTCCTTTGTTAAAGTTGACGAAAAGAAATAATCATTTCACATTGTCTGATGCTTTTTAAAGGGCGAATACAAGATTCACCCTTACTTTATCTTTTCAGTTTCTTCCAGATTGGTTCCAAATCAATAACACTACCGGTATCGGCAGCTTTATCCAGCATCAGAGCAACAACTGCACTTTCCAAACCTTCATCGCCGCTGCACTTCGGCAACGTCCCGTTGGCCATTGTGTCATACAACTCTTTCATAATATAACTGTCACCGCCACCATGCCCGTCACCGGCAATATCAACCAACGTCACTCCTTCATCACCGATACAGCGATACTTAAGCGTGCCTGAATAAAGTTCCACAATCATAGTCCCTTCGGTGCAGGAAAAGAACATCCGCCGTTCCGGAATGGCATTGGACATCGTCGCTTGGAACATTACCCGAATGTTATTGCGATATTCCATAATAGCGATCTGGTTATCTTTCATATCCTTATCAGAAGTGAATGGTGACTTCACCGCATGCGGATCGGGCCAGGCCATGAAGGTATCATCACCATATTTATCACGTAATCCCTCATTTTCAGGGATAAAGAAATCAAGGCCGCCGAATGACGCAACTTTAGTCGGCACGGATTCGCAGAACCAGTTGAGCAAATCCAGATCATGGCAGCATTTTTCCAGAATATGCGGTCCGGAATATTTGCTAAGACGCCGCCAGTTGCGCATAATATATCCCCCATGGGCAGGGGTAATATTTTCATTCGCGTCAATACTGATAATTTTGCCGAGCTTGCCAGAATCCAAAATTTCTTTTGTCTTGCGATAGATCGGTGCGTAACGCAAGACAAAACCGGTAGCAAACAGTCTGTCTGATTGTTGGTGGGCAGCAAAAATCTCCTGGCAATCTTCCACTGTGGTCGCCAACGGTTTTTCGCTGAAAACATGTTTACCGTGTTCAAAAGCATAGGCAATATGTTCTTTGTGATAGGCATTCGGAGAAAATACCATGACCCATTCGACGCCATCTGTATCAATAGCTTCCTGATAGCTGTCACAGAGTTTCACATCCCTTTCGCCCCAATGTTCAACCGTTGTAGCCGCCACTTCGCTGTCCGGTTCAAACAACGCAACAACCTTGATATTGCCGGCTGAATCCTTGAGCAGATTATTTACAACGCCACGTCCGCGGTTACCACAACCAATAACTGCTACTTTGATATTTTTATTATTATCTGACATGTTTATTCTCCATATTTTGCTGACATGTTTTGTTGAAAAACTATAATATAAGATTAATTTAACTGCTAAAGTAAATAATAAAATGGATAAAAACAACATGTTTGATAGCAAAAAAATATATGACATCCATCGATTACCGAAAGGTATGCATAAAATCCATAAAGATTATGGTCTCTGGATATTGCAAACCGGTGGCAGTTCAACTGCAGTTAATAGTTTTGCCGTAACCAAGGAACGCTATTTCGAATTCTTTTCTATTTCTCACATGTATGAAGGACATGGCCGATTATGGCTTTATCCCGACTATGAGTATGATATAAAACCCGGTCAATGTGTCATCACCACTCCGAAATCTGCCAATCGTTACGGTGGTTATGCCGATGATGTTTATACTGAAGACTCGATATGTTTTACCGGGCCGGTGGCCGAAATGCTGACGCGTAGCGGAATAATCAAAAGTGGTGTATTTGAGCTGGGCAGCGTAAGGTCGCTGTTGCCGATCCAGAAACTGGCCGCTAACCCGGCGGTCTATTCACAAATTAATGCCAATATCGCATTGCAGAAACTAATGGTGGATATTTATAATGAAAACCGACGCATTTCAGGCTTTGACGATTCATACCGCCATCGACTGGATGAATTGATAAAAACGATTAATGAACAAATTTACCGTTGGTGGACTGTTGAGGAGATGGCGGAGTTCTGCAGAATGAATAAAGAACACTTCCGTCGTATCTTCAAAAAATATATGGGCATACTGCCGAAAGCTTATCTGGATCGTTTAAAAATCCATAAAGCATCTGAAATGCTGCTTGGCAGCAGCAAAGTCGCTGCCATTGCCGCCGGGCTCGGTTATTGCGATGCCTATCATTTTTCACGCCGTTTCAAAGCATTGACCGGCATGTCTCCGCGTGAATACCGTCGCACTTTCGGCAAATAAAAAAACATCATTAAGGGACAGGTTAAATGGGGTATAGGGATTTATGACAAGCGATGTCTAGGCTACTGTTACTTTGCGACAATTTTGATTGGGATTGCTGGCAAGAAACCGGCGTGGCTGCGAGAAACTTTTTTTGTTTTTTTATTCGTATATTTTCTAACCACTTCAACCATGATATTGTCATTAAAGCCAGCTTTGAGCTTTTTCGCGTCCGCGTGCAGATCGAATGCTATGCCTTGGTTTTTAGGTAAAATCCTGACCTTACCAATTGTCAGCCCTTTGGGCGGCTGTGAAAGACTGAATTCAAGAGAATTAAGATATTTTCCCCAGCGGAATTGTATTTTCACTTCAGCTTTGCCGCCGACAGAAATTTTCACCGGTGCCTTTGATAACAGTCTAACTGGATTGGCATTCCATTTCTGCGGACGAACATATACCGCGAGCTGTTTAGCTGGCAATAGATGACGATAGAGAAAGGCCTGCATCACATTATCTGCCGGAATTGCCTGACGTTTAAACGTTACCCCATCAGTTTCCGCAGTACCGGTTAATTGTAGTTTAAACGGTTCCTTAGAGCCTTTATTCAATGCCATTAATGTCATTTGAATACTACTGTGACCAACTGGAATTATACCCCCGCTCAATTCAAAATCTTTATTCCCGACTGGCAGACTAATCTTAACGGCACCGTCAAAACCGTCGCGACGCAATAGATGAACCTTGATTGCATATGGAATTCCAGTACGCATACTAATACTTGACGGAGTTGTAAACAGGACAAAATCGGGTTGCGGCGGTGATAGTCGCAGGCGATAAGCATAGGCATTACCGCCATGATTCTGGACATCGGTCAGTCGAATATAATAGCTCCCGTCAGCAGGTATTTTTGCCATTAAATATGAGTCAGCATAGTGGGTCATAATTCCAACCCGTGCCTTATGCAGATATTTTTCTTTATGGACAAAATCATCATTCCAGGCAATAATTTTACCGGAACTATCCAGTAATTGCAGCAGTGAATCTAATGGTGAATTAAGTTGTCTGGCGTAAATTTCAGCCACCACCTGGGTGCCAGCTTTTCCAGTGAATTTAAAAACATCCGCTTCTCCAGGGCGTGAAATACGACCATTAACAGTTAATGGCAATTTTACCGCTTGAGCTACCGGCATAGAGTCATTGGGTTCGGATTCATCCGTTTCTGATAACATCCCTACAGCATAAGGGATAAAGTTAGAAACGCCATTACTACCAACATAGACAACTTCTCTAAATTCACGATCTGAAAATGCGGTATCCAACGTCAATTGCTGTTCCGGTAAATTCCAGCCGGAAACTGTTACGGCTGTTTTTATTCCGGTCCGTCCACCCAGCGGGAAAAGCTGGGTAATAAATGGTCGTTTAGCAACAGCAATACGATAGACGAAGTCTTCCCGTCCACGGTAAATCGAGTCGCGAATTTTAAGCCTGTATACACCGTTTCGGGGTATTTTGAAAAAAAGTACTGGATCAGGAGAAAAGCGGAAATCATCATCAAAAGCAACCTCTTTACCTCTTTCATCATAGAGGGTCAATGTTGCCTGGAACCACCCTGGTACCGCGTCGGCAAGATAGGGGATCAAAGATCTGGCACTGACTTCAAACACCAGTGCGTCACCCTGTTTTGCGCGAAAATTAAATTCATCAATATCACCGGGCATAATTTGACCGTTAATCAGGATTGGAGCTTCAAGTACCGCCATTTTAAGCGGCTTGGGCAATCTTGCCGCCTGACTGGCACTGTTAGGTTCAAGTTCAGATATTTCCGGCAAAGTCCCAACCTCGAAGATAATCGGATTGGTCAAACCGGCTCTGGCCAGCATGCGCAGTTCACGTTTTCCTGGGGGGGCATCTTTATCAATGGTTATTTCAATTACCACCATTTCACCCAGTTGACGATTCTGCTGTTTCTTACGCCGATCGGCAAATATAATATTAGTAATATGGAGCAGTTCCCGCAAACTTTTATTCTCCAAATCCATTAATAGCGGATGATCCGCCATGCGCCTGCCGCCAAACTTTCTCTTTGGATCTACTTTTCCTATAACCGGCTTATTTTTATCCCCAGGTTTCTGGGTTGTTGGTTTAGCTGCTTCAGCTCTTTCAACTTTTGCTTTCGTCCGTGGTTTACGTCGCTTGCGCTTCTTGAGCATTTTCATTTTATCAAGCACTACTTTACGCTCTTTAGCACTCATCATCTCCATATTCTTATCACGGACCTTACCCAGCTTTTCAATCAGATCATCACGCTGTTCACGGTTGAGATTATAGGTCGGTCTGATATATTTGATAATTTTACCACTAACCCCGCTACCCGAAATAAAGACCGCTTTAGGGCGGGCTAAGAACTGCCCCCCAGCCGCAATTAACACCACCTTACCCTGTTGTCCGCCGGCAGGATAAAGATAGCCAATCTGTGGGTTGCGAATGGCTAAACCCAGCATTTGGTTTGCTGAAAGTAACAATACCCCACCCAGCATAAGTTGCAGTAAAAAAAAATTACCACGAAAGAGACGAAAAGCACGAAAGTTTTTAAATTTTAATAATCTCATAAAAGGTATATTTCCTTATGCTTTATTTCCAACTATTTAGTATCTGAATGAAAACATTGCGCAAATACAATGCACTGTCGGAGTTCACAGCTTTAACGTGTTTTATGAGCTCATTAATAGCACGCTGAAGCTGTGAACTTCGACAAAAATATTTTTCAAAACTGCCTCTACCCAGTACGGAGCACTGCACAATTTGCAGGCCGAATAAACTGTCAGTCTTTCGCGATTCTTTGTCTGCAAATTTTTAGGTTAATTCGTGCAATCTATTTGCTTTTTTAGATGGTATGACTTTAACCTTCAAGCCTCGGTCATTCGGCAACAGACCATCGGGGGCAATGCCGAGGTTTTCGTATATACTGCTGATTATATCCTGGGGATAAACGGGCCGTTCAGCCACTTCCATGCCCTTCGCATCTGAAGCACCTACCACCTGGCCGCCCTTGAAGCCACCGCCAGCAATAACAGAGGAAAAACATTTACCATGATGTGAACGTCCACCATTCCATGGTGCCTGCCACTGCACTTTCGGGCCACGGCCAAATTCACCGCCCCACCAGACGATAGTTGAATCAAGCAGACCATGTTGAGCCAGATCTTCAAGCAATGCGGAAAAGCCGCGATCCAGTTCAGGTAATTTTCTTTTCATCGCTTCGAAATGCTGTTTGTGAGTATCCCACCCCTTGTAATTTATCGTAATATAGGGGACGCCCTGTTCGACCAAGCGCCGGGCAGTCAGACAGGCCTGACCAAAAGTATTGCGTCCATAACGTTCCCGCATCTTCTTCGATTCCAAGTTCAAGTCAAAAACTTTTTTGGCATCACCGAACATCATGCCATAGGCATTTTTCTCAGTCAGGTCAAATTGCTTGAACTGGGCATTATCCGGCATCTGATAACCTAATGAATCGAGTGAATGTAGCAGGTCACGCCGTTGATGCTGACGTTTATCTGAAATACCTTTAGCGACAATACCTTCAACGACAAATGGATTACGATTCGGGTCGCCACCGGTACAGAATGGTTTATATTTAACCCCGAGGAAACCGGCTTCGGAAAACCGCCCCTGCGCCTGGGTCAAGACAATATAAGGCGGCACTACCCCCTTATAGCCCGCTTCATAGCCCTTAAATCTGGTAACTACTGCTCCAACGGAAGGATAAACCAACCGTCCTGGTTTATGACCGGTCTGGACAATATATGATGCAGTTTCATGACCGTTGATACCATGGGTCATGCTGCGAATTATCGAATATTTATCGGCCTGCTTCGCGAGCATCGGCAACTGATCAGAAATCCTGATGCCATCGGCATTAGTTGAAATTGTTTTGTTCATCGGTCCGCAGTAATCATAGCCGGCATCCGGTTTAGGATCAAACGTATCAATATGTGAAGGACCGCCCCACATCCAGATCTGAATAACTGATTTCGCTTTAGGCTTTAAAACCGGCAATGGAGCACCATTTAACTTCAACGGGTTGATCAATGCGGCACCAGCCACACCAAGCGCCATGCGTTTCAACGCCTCACGCCGACTTATAAAATTTCTGTCGTTGCTGTTCATTTTTGTACCCTCCATTACTCGGGGTTTGATTAGACGCAAAGCATTACGTCTCTACATATTCGGGCAACCATAATTAATTACCACATAAAGGGCAACCACACAGGGTTGCCCCTACATTTTTTTAATGTCGGTAGACAAATTCTTTGCTGTTAATTAATGCCCAGGCTATGTCTACTGCCGCCTGGCGAGGACTTACCTGACCACTTTTAAAATATTTTTCCGCCACATCAATTTCCTTGTTAGTCGGATGACGTGACAGAATGGCGAGATAAAGGGCCTTTATTGCATTGCGTGGTTTTTTTCTTGAACGTCTGAGTAACTGACGCAATTTCCAGCTGCGTTCCAGCTTATTCTGAATATGAGTCGAATTCAGCAGATGCAACCGCTGGGCATCGGTCGGATTGTTATTGCGTTCAGATTCCAACCCAGTATCACGGGAAGGACGACCGAACATTTCCAGAAACTGACTGGTAATACTACCATCCGACAGAGCAATTGAACGATTTTCCTCCGGCACAAAGGTAAAAGGTTCCGGAATCATACTTGAGTAACGTTCTCGGGTTCCGGTAATCATGCACAATGCGTCAGAAAGCACTTCAGCATCAAGCCGCCGCACCGGGTAACAGGCGAACCATTGTTCAGCTTCAACACTTTTACTCCGCGGAATCGCTGATTGCTGATAGGTACGTGAATTAAGAATCAAACGATAGATATGGCGCAAATCGTAACCTGAATTGATAAGTTCTTCTTCCAGATACGCTAACAGTTTTGGATAGCGTAGTAGATTATCATCACGAATATCATCCGGTGGATCAATCAGCCCACGTCCCATCAGCCAGGACCAAATCCGATTGACAATATTTTTTGCAAACCACGGATTGCGTGACCCCGTTAGCCATTTAGCAAATACCCGTCGCGGATCATCACTGGACTTAAGCTTAACTTCAGTCCAGTCAGGCAAGGTTGCTTTCATATCCGGCAATGGCTTAGGGTCGGTAAAAACAATCTCTTCCTTCCATTCAGCACTTCTTTTATAGGCCACCCGTGAAAAGAAAACCGCCATATTTTTCTGCTGCTGTTCAGGCCATTTATTCAGCCTGACGCCCATAAAGGTTAGTGCAACCACCTGCGCAATACTGTCCGGCTTATGCCCCTGCAATGCCCGATAAAAATTTACCTGTGGAACTCGGAAGTTACTACCGCTCGATACCAGCATTGACGTAACCATTTCATTATAAGGCATATTCTTTTTTATTGCTTCATGAATCCAACGATTATAGGCCTGCACCGCATTCGGCCACAGATTAATAGGAAATTCAGCCTTAATCCGCAGCAGATCACCCCATTTAAGTGCCCAGTAGTCGGCAAATTCATTTCTCGCCATCAATTGCTCAATCAGTCGGGAACGTTTATCGAAACGCCGGTCTTTAAGAAATCTTGTCACCTCATTCCCGCTTGGAATAGTCCCGATAATATCCAGGAAAACCCGACGCACGAATACTTCGTCCGAGCAGAGTGCTGCTGGAGTTAAGCGTTGTTTGTTTAGTCCATCCAGAATATATTTATCAATCGGATTGACTTTTCTAAAAACCAGCGAAGACTCAAATGGCTTAACCAGCCTCTTAGATGCCGCAACCGCAGAGTAATCCAAGCTCAATACCAATAATAAAATTATTGTCGAACTGGCCAACAGACGTAAATAATATTTCATCAATAAATCATCCTAATCAGGTGGCACCTAAAGGCAGATGCCGCTTCAAACTCCGCTCCTGCGTCGCTACGGAAGCGGAAGTAAAACTCCAAGTCATTTTTTCCAGAAGAGCCCTTGTCGCATTAACCGTAAAACACTACAATGTGATTATAGCTTAAATCAATAGCAATAGCAACCGACAAGAGGTCTTTTCCGCTATTAAAGCACTTAAAATTAAACGTCAATCACATCAGTTTATTGCCCTTATCGCCATAAAACATTCAAATAGTGCAATAATTATTTAAACCACGCTACCCGAGCGTAGCGTGGTTTGCCTTTTATATGTTTTAGACCCGATAAAGCCGGATTTGTTCATAAACCGCAGGCATATCAGCATACCTGAAGAGCAATCAGGCTTCTGCCGCAAATAAGTCTCGTCGAAACCGCTATGATTAATCTTTTCCTATGGATTAGTTGAAAAATAAAAGGATACTAACAGGGAGTGTTCTTAATATCTGCTATAAAAATCAAAGCTGATTCAAGGCTCATTGGCGATTCAATAATTGTCGCAGAGTTTTGGCATCGGCCATGAACTGTTCGATAGAGTCATCCTTAACAAATTCGAGCATTACGGCGTGAGTGCCAGGAATTTTCGCCGCTTCCTCAAGTAGCTGCCGCCAGTCATCCATACCATCTGCCAATGGTTGTCTGGTAATATTTCCGGCGGCGTCAAATTGCCAAGTAAATGCATGAATATGGGCGAGGCATGACTGAACCATCGCCAGACTGTCCAAATGGTACTGAGCAGTCTTGCCAATAGCCGGCTGCCAGTAAAACTGAATTTCGGTATCCGCTAATTCAGTCATCAGTTGTTTAACAGATTCATCACTGTCGGTAAGCGTATTACCATGATATTCAAGGCTTAGTTTCAAGCCATATTTTGCCGCTATTTCACTATCACGATGTAGTACATCAACAATTTCACCGCGACGGGTAGCTGTCACATCAGCTGAACCGAGCGTCCCGGCCCATATCCGCACATGACTAACCCCGAGTTCCGCAGCTGAGTCGAGTACTGCATTGATAGCGGGATTGTCGGCGGCATCACTGCCAGCCCGGTAATATGAGCCGTATGACGGTAGGGTGAGCTTAGCGTCTGCGCATTGGCGACGCACGGCACGGGCGGTTTTCAGGTCACCGTGCGGGACGTGAAGGTCACCGCCCCACTCGATACATTCCAACCCGGACATTTTGACAATGTCAATAATCCTAGCCGTGGTAAGTTGCCTGAAGGTAATTGAAACAAGACCTGAATTCAGCATGGTCTATCCCATATCATCTTCATAATCGTCATCATCATCATCGACATCGCCGCTGGCAGCAACTGTCGCGAGTTTTGCACGATGATGATTCTGTGCTTTATCCAGGAAGCGACGAACTTGAATTTCAATTTTATCAATTACTTCGTCTACCGCTTCATAAAGATCATATTCTTCGGTAACCGCTTCGATGTCATGATGTTTCAGGTTAACAATTATCTCCGCATTATAGCGGTTTTTTTCCATGGTCAGAACGACTCTGGCTGTAGAAATTTTCAGTGATTTATTATCCAATATCTCTATTAAGCGGTTCTCAATGTCCTGTTTCATTTCATTGGTGACCGTGAAGTGACGTCCGCTGATAATAATATTCATAGCTTACTCCTATTTTAAGGTTATGGAGGCAATTTCAAAAGTCTCCACGGCAGATTTTTAATCATGCTCGTGTTGGACTTTTGAAATCACCTCTACGGTTTTATTAGAACTCACAAAAAAATAACTTAGATTTTTCGCTTGATTGCAAACAGCGGCTCTGCGTTACGAAAATATTTATATAATTCTAACTATGCAAACACTTTCGTGCCTTAATCAGCTATCCGCATCCGACGCGAAACTCTCCAATTTGTTTTTGAGAGAGCTCTTATTACATGGTGAATTGTGGTCCAAGATATACTTCCCGGGCTTTATCGTCATTGACCAGAAATTCGCTGGTCCCTTCGCAAACAATTTTACCCTGACACATCAGGTATGCGCGGTCAACCACGGCAAGGGTTTCACGCACATTATGGTCCGTAATCAAAATTCCGAGATTTTTAGCTTTCAGTTGACCGATAATCTGCTGCACATCATATACCGCAATCGGGTCAACCCCGCTGAAAGGTTCGTCCAGCAAAATGAAAGAGGGCTTGGTTACCAGAGCGCGAGTTATTTCAAGTCGCCGCCGTTCACCGCCGCTCAAGGTCATTGCCTTCTGCTTACGCAACGGGGTAAGTTCCAATTCGGCAAGCATCGTTTCCAGGCGTGCTTTGCGTTCTTTACGCGTAATATCCAGCGTCTCGAGGATCGCCATGATATTCTGTTCAACGGTAAGTTTGCGGAAAATGGAAGGTTCCTGAGCCAGATAGCCCATCCCAAGTCGAGCACGGCGGTACATTGGGGCGTGGGAAATATCAACATCTTTGAAAGTGATATTGCCACCATCCGGTTGGATAAGCCCCATGATCATATAGAAACTAGTCGTTTTACCAGCACCGTTAGGTCCGAGGAGACCAACAACTTCACCGGCTTGAACATTGATAGAAACACCATCAACGACTCTTTTACCATGATATGCTTTAATCAAGCCTTCAGCTTTCAGCATTCGGTCTTCGTCTTCGTTTTCTATATTAATCGTATTTATAAATTTCAGATTCGAATTACTCATTATTTTACATTACCTCTCTATTAAGAATATACATTTAAAAATAAAGATTGTTCCTTTAAACCATAAAAAAAATCAAATTATTATTTATCCGGCAACTCAAGTTCTTCAATTTCTCCATTCCCAAAGTCAAGTCTTTCAGAATCGGTCCATAGAATAATCCAATCATAGTGCGCTATATTATCTCCCTGCCGCAAAGTCGGATTTTCTGTCATAGTGATTTTGCCCTTTTTGATCAGGTAGACTGCTTTATCACCGGTCGCTTGTTGCTTAATCGGATCGGCAGCGGTGATTTTTCTGGTAATGACCACATTTTTCCGGCAGATAATCTTTTTAAGTTGCTTGTCATCGCCTAAATTGATCTGCTTCGGAACTGTTCCATCCCCGGCAATCTCTTCGTCTTCATCGTCTTCATTGTCAAATTCATCATCCGGATTCGCATCCGAAGCCGTCTTACCCTTTGTCACGTTCTTTGCTGGCGTAATATTTTCAGCATACAACTCCATTTTATCGCACGTCAAGTGAACTCTGGGTTCATCGACATCAACATTGCCGATCAGCTCCCCATAATTTTCGGTCAACTTCAGATCCATGAAATCGGTTTTAACTATTATCGGTTTGTCAGACCCCTTGGCAAGCAAGCCACCACCCGGCTCATCAGGTGACGATGCTTGCTTCGTTGTAGCTTTGCCAGCGGCAGGCTCCGGACGTCTGATCAACACCACATCACCCTCGCTGATAATTCGCGATATTTCCCGATTGCTACCGAAGTTTGTATTCTGCCCTTGCTGCTTAGCTTTTTTTGCTGTTCCCAGCTGCTTATCCTGCATTATCAAGGTCATTTTCTGACATCGCAGATCATTACGCTGATCCCTAACATAGACATCGCCAATGCAGATGACTTTTGAAACCACTTTGTCTGAAGATTTTATATCAAGCGGATCACCTGATTTGGCAGTCTTTGGTTTAGCTGACTTCAGCTTGGAGTTCTTAGCAATACTTTTTTTATCTTCCAGAAAAATCAACATTTTTTTACAGTCCAGCGACATCTGTGGATTGTTAACTTTCACCCGTCCGGCAAAACTCATCAGATTCCTGCCGTAGTCAATATTGGTATAATCAGATTTCACCCGGGTCGCGCCCGGTTGCTGTCCCTGCTGGTTTTTCAGGTTGTTAAGCACAATCAGGCTATTCTGGTCAACATGCATTTTCTGCTGGTCAACCCAGACCGTAATAATTTTTCCACTGACAGAATCACGCCCGCGAATAATAATCGGATCATTTTCAGACAGGATAATCTTGCTTTCTTTAAGGTAATATATGGCTTTCCCCGCCATCGCTTTCTGGGTGCCGACCCGCTCTTTACCGTCCCGACGGAAAATGGTGACATCCCCAATACAGACAATTTTATTGATAACCTTGGAACTACTCAATGCTTTATCCGTAGCTTTTACAGTCAGTGATTTAACTTTTGCTGTGGTCTTCTTTTGGCGATCCTCCAGATAGATATTCATTTTATGACAATCAATTTTCATCCGCGGATCCACAACCTTGACATTACCAGTCAGCACCGCGAGGTTTTCAGCATAGTTCATATCCATAAAATCAGCGGTTGCCACTGTCGGTATTTTTGCTGCAGCGGGATTCTTAGATTTCTTATCGTTCGCCATGAATGATAACCGGCAATCCCCCTGCGCCTGCAAATGCTCTTTATCCCGCCATATTGTAATCTGTTTGCCTTCGATAGTATCAGTGCCGCGTTTGATAGTCGGGCGTTTCCCGGTCATAACAATTTTACTTTTGACAAAATCATAGTCTGCCCGGTCGGCAAAAGCCTGCTGCTGCCCGTTTTGTTTAATCTCTCCCGAGGACTGTTTCCGAGTAATAACCACGTTTTTCTCACAGACAATCTTTGATATCCGACGCCCTGAACCGGAACTTGACAGATTACCCAAGACGCTGGCCGCCAGTTTTTTTCGGGACTTTTTATCATTACCCTGAGTCATGTAAACAGTAATTTTCTCACAGTTGATGGTCATATTTTCTTCATCCACCTTAACATTACCGGAAACAGTAATAATGTTATTGGTGAAATCGATAAACATTTCATCCGAAGTTATCGTGGACACACTGGTTTTACCGGTTTTATTCTTTTTACTGGTTTTATTCTTTTTGCCACTATCCGGCATCAGTTTTCCATTGTTGCCGGTTTGCCTGATTTTTATAATGACATTACTCAATATCCGCATGGTCCGTTTACTGAAATCTGCCTGAAAGCCAACGCCGTTAATATCCAGAACTGGCGAACGGAAAAATATTTTTTCACGACTCCTGCCGTTTTTAGTTTTCTGGTTGATGGTTGCGGCATGCGAAAAAATCAAACCGTCACTATGAATAATATTGACCCAGAACTTAAGAATGGTTTTCAGCGGCGCGCCCAGCGGGTAAGGTTTCGTTCCATCAACATATTTTATCTGGTCAACATCTATACCAGGCTTGATTATATCCAGAATCGCATCATTCAGAATAATATCTATCCCCTTTCGGGTCGCGGTTTTGCTGTAGACCAGAATGGTCAATTTATCATTATTGTAAACCGGCATTCTGGCATCGGTAATAAGCAAACTTGACAGATCTTCAGCTCCATGAAGCGGTTGTAGCAAGAGGCAAAAGAACAGGATTAGTGGTAATAAAAAATATTTTCTCATATTCTGTAACGCTCCATCAACTCTTCCCATTTGTTTTGTCGGCGTAATAACCAGTCAAGCACTTCCCGGACTGCACCATGTCCACCCGGCAAAGCAGTTCGCATATCGCAGAATTCATCCATATATTCAGGTGCATCGGCAACCGTGACGCCGATACCCGCCATGCGCATCGGAATAGCATCGACAATATCATCACCGATATAAAGACACTCTTCGGCGGTCAGATCATGTTCTTTCAATAATTCGCGAAATGCCGCCTGTTTATCTTTTTTCCCTTCATAAAGGAAATCAAAGCCAAGCTCTGCGGCACGTTTGCGATTAGCCGCCGCACTGCGGCCAGAAAGCGCGCCAACTTTAAGTCCTGCCCGCATAGCAAGTTTTATTCCATGTCCATCCCGGACATGAAAAAATTTTATCTCATCACCGGCACTATAACCCATCCGGCCATCGGTCAGTACCCCGTCTATATCGAGTACCACCGCTTTTATTTTACCTGTTTTTTCGTTGGATATCATAAATTTCCTTTACTTCACGCAGCACAACTGCGATATCATCAAAGCTCAATGAGTTCGGCCCATCAGACATGGCTTGTTCCGGGTTCGGATGAACCTCGGCAAACAGCACATCAATACCAACAGCGGCGGCGGCCCGGGCTAACGGACGGATAAACTCACGCTGTCCACCTGAAGCATTGCCGAGTCCGCCAGGAAGCTGAACCGAATGCGTCGCGTCAAAAACCACCGGCAAGCCAATTTCGCCCATCGTGGCCAGACCACGCATATCCACAACCAGATTATGATAACCGAATGTAGTTCCACGTTCAGTCAACATTACCTGCTCATTACCGGTTGACATTACTTTATCAACCGCACACTGCATATCCTCAGGAGCCATAAACTGCCCTTTTTTGATATTAACCACTTTACCGCTGTTACCGGCAGCAACCAGCAGATCGGTCTGCCGACAGAGAAATGCCGGTATCTGCAAAATATCAACAACCTCGACGACCGGCGCAACTTCTGCGGTTTCATGAACATCCGTCACCACCGGAACCTGAAGTTCATGCCTAATATCTTCGAGAATCTGCAAACCTGCTTCCATGCCGAGCCCACGGAAAGAGTCAACGCTGGAACGGTTGGCCTTATCATATGATGCCTTGAAGATGTAATTGACATCGAGTTCAAGACAAAGTTCCTTCAGGTAAGTTGCAATTTCACAGCACACTTCCCAACTTTCAGCGACACAAGGCCCACCGATAAGGGTAAGTTTCGAGCCGATTTCCACATTGAACGGCAGTTTAATATTCATCTTTGGTTCTCCTTGTAATTTATTCATCCAGCTCACGCTGGAGGCTATCAAACATTGTCTTTTCGAGACATTTTTATGCAATCATTTTATCTGTCTGCAATTTACGTTCTGCCAGTTCCAGATCTTCCGGCGTATCAACACCGATACTTTCCAAATTACTGAGCAGCACATCAATGCTTATCCCATTTTCAAGAGCCCGAAGCTGTTCGAGTTTCTCACACTGTTCCAATCTGCTTTCCGGCAATGTTACAAAACGTTGCAGAATATCTTTACGGTAAGCATAAATACCCCAATGCAGGTAGGTAGGTGTATCCGCACCACCCTCACGCAGAAACGGCACCATTGAACGGCTGAAATAGAGTGCCCGGCCATTGTCGCCGACGACCACTTTAACTTTATTCGGATCATTCAATTCCAGGCGCGGTCTCGGTACCGCGACTGTCGCCATTTCCACTGTTGGGGTTTGCTGCATCAATTCAATCAGCTCATCAATAACACTGACTGGAATCAGCGGTTCATCGCCCTGCACATTAATAATAATATCATAATCAAGTTCAGCAATAGCCTCCCAGATCCGATCTGTTCCGGAGGGATGTTCAGGTGAAGTCATTACTGCGTTGCCGCCAAATGCTTCAACTGCTTCGATAACCTTGATGTCATCTGTTGCCACCAGTGCTTCATCAACCTGTGTCGCCACGGCTTTTTCATATACCCACTGAATCATCGGTTTACCCGCCAATGGGGCCAGTACTTTACCGGGAAAGCGGGTACTGCCATATCTTGCCGGAATAACCGCAATACTTTTTCTGTTCATCATAAAATCCTATTCCCCAAGGTGGTTAACCCAAACGGGGTCAAACCTACACTTTACTACTTTCGTTGCTCCGTAATAGTCCAGACACATTATCACTAGCTAAAACTGCCGAGCAATTCATCAGCTGTTACCGTTACAGTTCCAACTTTACCCACCACAATTCCAGCCGCATGATTTGCGACTTCAGCGGCAATTTCGGCTGGAGCCCCGGCACTGAGTGCCAATGTAAATGCGGCAATAACCGTATCGCCGGCACCTGAAACATCAAAAACCTCTCGGGCTCTGGTCGGAATGACCTTCATCGATCCGTCCCGCTTAAAGAGAGCCAACCCCTGAGCGGCCAAAGAGATAATCAAGTATTCCGGCTGCCACTGTTCAAGCAGTTTTGCGGCAGCATTTTTCAGCGGTTCATCATCATTAGCATCTTCAACCGGGCCCTTATCAAAAAGAGCTGCCATCTCAAACGCCTCTTTGCGGTTGGGTTTGATTACAGACAATCCGGTCACATGCATCAAATGACCGGGTTTCGGATCGAAAGCAGTAATTACGCCGGCAGCATTTGCCGCGTCGCAAATTTGCTGCAGCATCTTCTCATCAAGTAATCCTTTGCCGTAATCCTCAATAATAACTGCGTCAAGCCGGTTAGCTTTAATCATTGAAACAATATCATGCACAATGCAGTCACGCATATCTTGCTCAGTCGGGTCAGTATCTTCATAATCCACCCGAAGCAGTTGTTGTGCCCCCGCGACTACCCGTTGTTTTTCTGTCGTACAGCGTTGATCATCAACACAGATATGGCAGTCAGATATATTGTACTGTTTAAACAGTTCCCTGATTTTTTTGCCATTACTGTCTTCGCCGATAACTCCGAATGCTTCAACCTGTCCCCCTAAGGTCGCTACGTTACGCATAACATTAGCGGCACCGCCGAGACAGCAACTTTTGCGTTTTATTCTGACAACCGGCACCGGCGCCTCCGGCGATATTCTTGACGCTTCGCCCCAGACATAAACATCCAGCATCAGATCGCCAAGTACTGCGATCCGCCGTTGTTGAAATTTCTGCAATATATTTTTTATTTCATTCCTGTTCATTCGATATAGCCATTTTTATTATATTGTTGAGTTTGAGCCTTGAGCCGTGACTCTGCCCGCAACTTAAGTTTTTTCAGCAGAACTACCGTTTCCAGTTGACGTTTTTTCCCCAGTGAAGCATCATATTTGCCAGTCGCATCGTTCTTGCGCCGGTAAACTTGAAAAAAGCGGTCGAACACCTGATAGTCGGAATTCAATGCTTTGATCTGATCAAGATTTAATTCTTTCTGGTATTCGCGCAGGTATATTGCATTACGATCCAAACAGTTTACCAACACCGCAACCTCATCTTTACCCTGCTGATTGGAAAGTTTAAGTTTTTTATATTTTCTTCGCAGTCCATCGAACAGGTCGAGCATTTCCTGACGGTTTTCCTGAATTGCCCAACGATCCTGGGACTTGAGGTAGACCGGCAACCATATCGCCATATAAAGCTCAATTGCGACTACCACAAAAAATAGCCCTATGGCGAAATAAGCCAAGTAATCTTTTTTAAAATTAGCTGAATAATGTTTATCTTTCAATCCGGTATATCTCCAAACTTTACTCTGCACAATACAAAGTTTTATTATACCTATAAAATACAGCCAAAACAGACCGATTGCAAAGCCATAACGCGGATTTACCGGTAACCCATGTTATCCGTAAGTCCAGAGATCTGAAGTTGGGGTATTGATGAGACCAGCATCAAGGGGCTCCGTCGAAAGGCTCCTGTCAATATGTACAATACGATATATAGTTTAACTAATATCTAATCTTCAGAAATGGTGGGATTATTGGGGCTATTATGGCGTTGACTATGATAGACAGGATCATTATCAGGTAAAATATTAGGAAGAAATTATTGTGCATGATAGAGTCATAATCAAATTTTCCCAGCCATAGCGTTGCAAGATTTAAAATGAATAAAAAGATTATAATTGTCATGAATCCTTTACTTGCACCATGCAAATCAGGTGGACTGAGATTTATCGCACTGCCTACAGCAAAGCAGATGTAGATAAAAATATAAAATCTTATACTTGTTAGATTTGACCAATTAAAAATCTGCTTGAACATAAAGAGCATCTGTTCAGTCATTGTTGTAGAAGTTCCATTCTCAATATTTTGAGCAGGTGCAAATTTAATCAGATGACCAAACAGGATGTGGGTTGACAGGTAGATAACCAATGCACCTAATATTATCGGACCGATACCGATAAAAAAATTACCAATATTCTGATAAATACTTTTGCAATTAGCTCATCTGAGATAGATTTCCTGAATGGAAATATATATTCCCAACAGAATCATCACCCAGCCAGTCAGTTGGTGCATGTGGTTTTGCCAGCCTTTTGATACGCTTAGAGCATTTGAACTCTTTCTGAGCAATAAAGCGAGTATTACTAAAGGTAAAGCAGCTCCAATTCCAAAAAGCAGGGGAAACAATACTATTTGTTCGTACTGAACGGCCAGTGGAAACAACAAACCGAAAAAAAGTGTTGCCGTGACAGGACAGAAACTTAAGGCGAGCATGAACCCCATGAGCAAAGCACGCACTGCGTTCCATTTTATATTCTGTGTCCATTTTATAATTTTGTTGCCATGGGTATCAAAGTTGATTAGCTTTAAATGTAACATTCCGACAAGAATAATAATGAGACCGATAAATAATCTCAAGGTGTTCTGTAAGAAATTACTAATGATGTATATTTTCAGCCCACTGAAGCTCAATAAAATACCGAGACTAATAAAAGCTCCTGAATATCCAACGATAAAAAAAATACCAAGCAGAAGTGAATATTTTCTTTCTTGCCATGAACTGAGCATGGTAATGGCCGCTAAATTTGTCGTCAACGGACAGGGATGTATGCTGATTAAGCACCCCAAAACGACGCATGACATTGAAAGTAAAAGCAATTCATTCATTTTTACCCTCCATAAAGCTAGTGAGTTTCTGTCGTAGCATTTCAATAAAAAGTTCTTTTGCGTTATAGGTATCCCAGGCTTCTTTTACGATTTCATGGCGATAAAGTTTTCCATTTCTAAATTCAGCCAGTGCAATGGTACTGGTGAAAATATCCCATTTTTCAACAAGATTTTTATATTCCACCGCGTTTCGATTGATAAGCCGGAAAACGGGCGTATTCGTTTTCTCGTTTTCTCGGAAGTACTCCTCCAGCGTCAGCTTGCTGAACTTTTCCATATTGCGACATTGCGCACAGCGAATTGAAGCATGGAAAAGCAATACGGCAAATTGGTTTGCATGTTCAAGCTTCAGGAGTTTGTTCAATTCTATACTCGTACGCCCCAAGGGCATCTCTTGCCTGTAAAGTTTAATGAAAGAAAATAATAGGCTAAAAAGAACAAACAGGAGCAATATCCATTTAACCAAAAACATAGATAAATGCCTACTCCGGTGTTCTATTCTGCCTAATATCTCTTTTCTGAATGCCTGATCTGGAATATAGCAGTTTACCCCTTGGTTATCGTGACCAAGTTCCCCCTTAAACGTATATAATGTTGATGGGCAGGCATCGTCAGGCAGTTCCTGTTCCTGTTTTCCCAGTACCCCCCCCGCAACCAGGAGATTAGCACAGCCGACCTCTTCAGAAGGACAACAACCTAATTTAACAATAGGGTCGCTACCTATCAAAATGAAATAATCTTTATTTTCTTTAATAACACTGACTAATCTGTTTTTCAGTTTAGGCGTAATATTGTCTAAGGTCATGAAATCAGTCACCACCGTCTCTTCAATCATGAGCTGAATAGCAAAATCCCCGAGCAGAAAAGCAGAACCGCCTGCACTGTACGCCTTCAGAAAATCCAATCGTGGAGGTAATGGAGAACCGCTTTTAAGTTTAAAGCAAGATTCCTTTTTTATCAGCTCATCGGCTAATGACGCCGGAACCGCATTGAGTTGCCCCCGTCGCATTAGCGTGCCATCTTTTAAAATGAGCATTTTAAAGGGGCCGGGATAAAAAATCAGGGTATGCTCGCCGTGAACACTCTTTCCAAGAGCACCTTTGATTTGCTGAACATCATTTTCAAAAGTATCACAATCAAAGCGTTTAGGCATAGTTGCTGGGTCATGCTGAACTGTATCACTGACTTCTATTTTATTCTGATAGGGCAGCAACTGATAGACCTGCGCTGTTTTCTCACAGACTTTAGCAGGGGTACCGCCTGAAAACAGGATATGCTGATCATCATCCAGGGCTGCACAAGCAACACCTTTGTAGAAAGCAGTACGCCCGGTATCGTAACAGGGGCCGTGCTTTCCCTTGTATGCACGCAGAACAACGGTGCTGTCCGCAACCTGAAAAGGGGCTATCTCAATAGCAACATAACCGATTTGTTCCAGATTCTTTAGTAAATCAGGCAATTTCGTAAAAGTCACGCTTAATTGCAATTCTGATTTTACCGCAATACTTCTATACATCTCCTCTACTGCTGGCAAAGAGGGATTATTCAGGAAATATTCTTTACTTGGCATATTAGACTCGCTGGATATATTTTTTAAGGATTTGGCAAAAAGCCAAAACGGCCTGTTTATCTGTTAATCTCCCCAAGCTTATTCGCAGAGTGCCTATCGCTTCCCGCTTACTACGTCCCATAAGCATAATAATGCGAGAGGGTTCATCTTCATCAGCATGGCAGGCCGAGCCCCTAGAGACAGAAAACCCTGCGCAAGAAAGAGCTGCCGCAAGTTCCGCTCCTGAGATCTCCGGGAAAGAACAAGACAGCAACCCCGGCAAACAGTTTTCCTGGTTATTAAAAATACAATTAGGGTTATCCCTCTTCAGAGTTTTCCGTAAAAGCTCTGCAAGCTTAAGGAGTCGTTTACTCTCGGTGTCCTGCTGAACTATAGATAATTCAAGTGCTTTGACAGCGGCGGCCAGACCTGGGAGGTTTTCCGTCCCCGCACGCAGGCTTCCCTCTTGATTTCCCCCCTTTAATAAAGCATCAAAGTTACTATCCCTTATAAAGAGCCCCCCGAAGCCACGGGTTGCTCCGAATTTATGAGAGGAAAAACTATAATAAGTTGCTCTTTGTTCAGATAAATCAAGGGGGACATGTCCCAATGCCTGCGCCCCGTCGCAAAACAGAGGTATTCCGCGATATAAGCAAATTTCAGCAATAGAATGTAGATCATGTATAATGCCTGTTTCATTACAGACATGACTGATACAGACTAGGCTTATTTTATCTGAAAGTTTGTTTTTGAAATTATTTAGTTCAATTTTTCCATCTGCTGAAATTTTAAGCACTTCAACTGAATCTGGGTGCGCATCTACAGCATACCAAAGGGAATCGTGGACATCTTCAGCCATTAGAATCCTGGCCGCCTTATGCGATTTCAGATGACCTTCTATAAGAGTGTTGTTGCTTTCGGTTCCCGAGCCTGTAAGCATCAATCTACCGTCGGGGAAATTAACAAGTCGACATAAAGCACTTTTTAATTCCCGCAACTTAGTTCTGGCATCTAACCCATGTTTGTGTATAGAGGTCGGATTTCCGTAATACTCTCTACTTACCTGTTCAAAAGTCGAAAGCGCCTCAGGAAAGGGGGGACAGGTCGCGGCGTAATCAAAATATCCTGTAGTTGAATTTAACATAAATGATTTTAAAGCTGATTTTAAATTTTATAAGAAACTCCGTCCCCAGTGCATTGACTATTTCTGTCTTAATGTCTCTCTATATTTTCAACCAAAGCCCAATATATCATCATCCTGAAATTAGATGTCGGATATATTAAACTTTTATTGTAAGGTTTAACGCAATCGTCCTAATGTAATTGATTTTAATGACTTGTCAAATTTTAAATATATTTCACAATAACATTATATTTGATATGAGATGATAGTTAGCTTAAAGATATCATTCCATGATTAGACCGCCGGAAGTACCTTAGGACAAATTTAACGTTTTATTGTCAGCAAGCAGTATTCCTGCAAATGAACATTCTGCATTCCGAAAATGGTTGCATTATTATTTTGATTTCTGTTTGAAATATCCCTATTTCGCAACCTATTTCGCCAGAGCTGTTCCGTTCTATTATTTAATATATTTTTATGTAGGAAATAATCTTAAATTATTCTATGGGCTGTAAAAACAAACAGAGGATTTCTAAGTCTCCGTGGTTAAAACCATCGCCCGCCACGTCATGGCGTCTTTGCGAGAGTAACAGGATGCAATGATAAACAGGGCGGGTTTCAGATACTGATTAGTTTGGCTGGAAAACTTTTTTTGACTTTTTTGTAGTTTGGATTTTTGATGATTTGACAAAAATCAGTGCTCCATTCGGTGATGATATTCTTTGAATGACTATACCATGTTAAACCATCGACATCCACTAGAGTTACGGTGTCTTTATCCTGTTCGGCAAACATCATTAACATTCTACCGGATGATTCCATTAACATGCCTTCAACGGCGACAACGCCTGCACTGGACATATTAGCGACAACACCGGCTCCCGGCATAAAAATATTGGCGACAACACCGCCTGCATTCATAAAAACTTTTGTCGGCACCAATTTTACCAATGCAAGCCGAACCACTAGACAGCCTGGAAATGAGTCCGGCACTACCGTTATCCCGAGTTTACGGCTATTTTTTTTCAGAGCCTTAATAAATTCCTGCCGCATAAACCTACTGATCTGATTAACATCTCCAGTAATCTGCTGGATGCCCTGATCAAATTGTTCATGAGTCAGGACTCTGGCATTGATTTTCTCCCAAGTTGTTTTTTTGAAAAGGTGTGATGTATCGACCGGTGCCACATAGATATATTGATATTTCTGCCAGTTAATCTGTTTATTCATCCAGAGCCGACGAAATGGGAACGTTTCCGGTTGGGGTGCCAGTAACTCATGGCGTGGGAGAAAAGCAGTGTATTCTGTTGGTGGACCAACGCGAAGTGTCCGATAGGTTGACTGGCAGCCAGTTATAACAGCGATAAGGCAGACTGCACAGACTAAAATAATAGGTTTTTGAGTTACCATATCCAGTATATCCTTTTATTGTTACCATTTTATATGTTCGTGCAAAATGCAGTTTTCTACCACCCGCAACATTGCAACGATTTTCTGAATATATCATATTGGGAAAAGATTGCAACCTATGACAAAGTCCATGAACCAAAGCAAATAATATTTTATTTGCTATTAACGCAGTTATAATGTACATTGTTTATATTGCGAAAAAAGAGAAGCTGGGAACTAGAAACTGGAAACTAGGAAATAGGAGTTTAAAGTTAGAACTTAGAATTGAGACGAAGACGGAGCCGTAGAGGCTGGCGGAACGCCAGAGCATAGCGTCAATTGAGAACTGATAACTTGGAGGTTGTTATGAAGAAAAATATTTTGATGGGTTGTGGTTTGGTCGTAATGGTTGTCATGTTATGTTCGTGCGGTACGCTTAACCAGCGGGTCGGCGGGGATAGACTGACTAAAAAGAATGTTGATTTTGCCCTTAATATGATTCAGACGCCGGATGATTTTGATATGCGCCTGACCTATGATGGCGAGACTCATTATACCGATAAATGGGCTTCGAATGTGATGCCGCTGATTCCGGTGCTCTACTGGACAACTCTAGGCAGTTTCAGAGAGGATGCCGACGATGAAGATACCATGGATAAATATTTTGCCGTACGCAAAGTTGCAACAATTATTCCGGTATTTTATCTAGTCCGCGACTCGCTCTACGAAGCAGACGGTAAACGGCGTGAAACCGGATTTGAGTTTAACTTACTTTGTGCTATCTGGTATGAAGACTTTGAAAATTATGATGAAGAGGGTTGGAAATTCGGACTGTTATGGTTGCCGGGACTGGGACCGTTTTTCGGATTCGGCTCGGACTATTTCCAGTTCCTCTGGATTCCATTCTCAGATCTTGATTAGTGGTATCCGGTAAAAATATCTGGTTTTTTTTTACATAACCGGCTGAGCCGGAAGTTTTTCAGACGGGATAGCAGGATAGACAAGATTTTTTATTTAATCCTGTATTATCATGTTATCCTGTCAAAAATACCTACCCGAGCATAGCAACAGATGAAACGATTTCCTAGTAGATGAACATAACAGGCTGAGCAGGAACTAAAATAAACGTTATACACAAGTGCATTCTTTTAGCTAGTTTACTGCGCCTGTTTAAGTTCAACTGCGCAGCTCTTTAATAGCTTTTAGATCGCAAAACGGTATTAAAACACAAAGCAAAGCGGATACTTCGCATTATTTCGTTCGCCGCCCGGAGGTCGGCTCCCACATTGGGGAAACAGGCTGAGTCTGTTTATACTCAGGCTTTGGTTGGTTGATGAAACATTTTTTTCAGTGGCTCAACTGATGCTATCAGGTTTTCCAGGCTGAATATTTCCAGTGACAGCGTACCGTTAAATTTGGTGTCGATAATCAGCTTGCCGATTTCAGCAAGCTGCTCTTCCGGTAAGTTCCCGAGAGCTAAATGATCTTTGCCGGTTGTCTGGTTAACCCCGTGTAGGTGGAAGATGGTTACCCGTTTATTAAAATGGTGATAGATTTCGGCAAAATCATAACCGTTGACAATAATATGACCGATGTCCAGACAAATACCGCAACCGTATTCCATGAGAACATCATCAATATCCCGCAGATCATAGTCAAGGGTTTCAACCGATATTTTTCCCGGCGTAATAATCAGTTTACCCAGTGAATCTCGAACATTACTGCGCCACTCTTCAAGTGTGCCACGATCCTGGCGATACAGATGTAATGTGTAGGTTGGTGGGTTAAGCGGAGCGGTCAGCTTGGCAATAAAGTTGAGCCGTTCAACCGCCTGCGCTCTTTCTGCTGCTGAAACGGCACAAATATCCATATCAAGTGGCAGATGAATATTATAACGCAATTTAGCTTGACGCCCTAAAGCGCTGAATTGTTCAATCTCAGTTTCTGTCGGTAAATTTGAAAAGTCAGCGCCTTCAAACAGCAGCAGTTCAATCTCATCGACCGCATACTGAAGTTTTCCGAGATTTTCACTAATGTCAGCCGGGTAGATATATGATGGCACCGCGAAAGAAAAGGGGAATAAGTCTTTCAGCCCGAATTGCCGAAGATCTGTTGTCGTCAAGCAAGCTTCTGTCTGTCTATTTGTCATAAAATTTAATTTTAAACGTTAAATTCACTCATTATTAAAAAAAATCTCGCAGGGATGATTTAATCATAGCCACGTGCGTAACCCGTGGTTCATCGTTCCCAAAATAATTACCGTGCCATAGGTACGGTTAAAAAAAATACCACCGTAATGTATGAATTTAAAATACGGGTATATTCCCTGACGGTAATATGCCCCCGTATTTTATAATCTCATTTTTTAGCAATTGAAGGATTCTCATTAAGACTACAATTTTCTACATTACCATTATTTTTAATTAAGTCAACAT